>JAUPWC010000278.1 GCA_030916665.1 Verrucomicrobiota bacterium | reverse complement strand
GCACGGTTACGAAACCTTCCTCGAGCGCGAACTCGCGGGCGCGGGGCTGGCCGTGGCGGAGAAGGGCCCGGGCTGGGCGTTGGTGGGTGGGGCGAATCCTCCGGATGAGCCGTCGGGTTCCAGTGTCGGCTCGTCGGGACGACTCGCCCTGCCGGTGGAGAACATGGCGTTTCCTCAGGTCACCCTGCTGGCGCCGCGCGAATTCAAGGGCGAGTCGGTCAACGAAGTGGCCCGGCAGCTGGCGGAATTCTTCCTGGAGAGCCTGCGCGGCGAACGCATCGACTCGGCCTGGCCCTGCGTGTTTTCGACCGTGCCCGAGGTCGTCGGCCTCGGCCGCCGCGCCAGCGGCGTGGAGAAGGCTTTCGAGGAACTGCTGCGCAAGAAGCTCAACCGCGTTGCCAAGCTCGCCACCCCGGACCTGCCGCGCGGGCCGGGGCGGGTGCGCGGACTGTATGTGTTTTTCTCGGACTTCGGACGCGTGTTCGCCGCGCGCGAGGCCGTGCTCGGCGGGCAGCGCCGCATGGCCGACGACGACGCGGCGCCGTCGCGCTCCTATCTCAAGGTCGAGGAGGCCTACATCCTGCTCGGCCGGGAGCCTCAGGCCGGCGAAACGGTGGTTGATCTCGGCGCCGCGCCCGGCGGCTGGAGCTACAGCGCGGCCAAGCGCGGCGCGCAGGTCATCGCGGTGGACAACGGGCCGCTCAAGGGCGGCGCACTCGGGCATCCGCTGATCGCGCACCGCCTGGAGGATGCGTTCAAGTTCCGCCCGGCGGAGGGCGAGGTGTTCGACTGGCTCTTCTGTGATCTCGTGGAGGAACCGCACCACGTCGTGCAGAACATCGTCACGCCGTGGCTCGCGGGCGGCTGGTGCCGGCGCTTCGTCATCAACCTGAAATTCGGCCATGTGGACCCGCTTGCGCTGCTGCGCGAGCTTGGCGCCACGGACTCGCCCTTCGCGCGCTGCGCGGCCGGAGTGCGGATTCGCCATCTTTATCACGACCGCGAGGAGTTCACGGTGGTGGGCGAGCGCGCCTGAAGGTGGACTCTTGCACGTGATGGTGGAGCTTCTTGCTCCTCAAGACGCTTTGCCCGCAGCGAGCATGATCAGCGCGTTGGGGAGCAACGCGCTCCACCTTTGGGTGCGTATGAATCCCGGTGGAAAATCAGTTTCAACTGAGCGATCCCGACGGAAGCAGGTGCAGGCTTTGAAGGCGGGTCAGCGAACTTGCTCGCGCCCAAACCGTGCCCGTTAGCGGGCAGCCCACAAGAAAAACGAGCTGGACGTTGTTTGTCCGCGACCACCACCCATTGTGGCGTGCGACGGAGGGAGCCACAACCGCTATGGCTCCGGTTTCGTCCGCGCATTTATTGCTGCGCACCGGTTGCGTCGCGCCGGACGCGGCCATGAGTCGCGATCATAAGTCGGCCGGTGCCCGCGCGGGCGTTTGACCGTGGCCGTTGCGCGGACTTGAACGAAGGCTCCGCGAAGCCGCACCGTTGGAGAGGACGGAGGCGTTTTGCTTTCTCGGCCGACACACTCCCCATCCACCGCCATGTCTCATTCCCATCACCCCAAGGTTCATGCCTCGAACGGTCTGCAGGACTTCATCGCCATCTCCCGTTACGCCCGTTACGTCCCCGAAAAACGCCGCCGCGAAACCTGGACCGAGGCGGTCCACCGCGTGCGCGACATGCATCTCACCCACTACACCGACCGTCCTCTGGCTAACGCGATCACCGATGCGGTGGCGGCGGGCGAAGTCACGCCGGATCAGGCCGCCGCGCTCGGCGGCCATCGCACGCTGCACGCGGCGATACGTGCTGCGTTTGCGGCCGTGCAGGCGCGCGAGATCCTGCCCTCGATGCGTTCACTCCAGTTCGGCGGCGAGGCGATCCTCAGCAAGCACGCGCGCATCTACAACTGCGCCTTCACCTACCTCGACCGACTGGAGGCCTTCCGCGAGGCGTTCTACCTGCTGCTCTGCGGCTGCGGTGTGGGTTTCTCCGTGCAACAGCGGCATGTGTCGGGGTTGCCGGCACTGGCTCCGCGCCGCGAGGGCGAGCCGGCGGTGCGCCACGTGATCGCCGACACGATCGAGGGCTGGAGCGACGCCCTGCACGCGCTGATGGAGCACGCCGTGGCGGGCCGCGGCGTGGACTTCGACTACTCGCTCATCCGCCCCGAGGGCGCTCCGCTGCGCACGACGGGCGGCAAAGCCCCCGGTTCCGAGCCGCTGTTCCACTCGCTCACCCGCATTGACCGCATCCTGCGCGGCGCGGCCGGGCGAAGGCTGAAGACCGTCGAGGCCTACGACATCCTTTGCTGGGCCGCCAAGGCCGTGCTCTCCGGCGGGGTGCGCCGCTCGGCCACGATCTGTCTGTTCTCGGTGGACGACGCCGACATGGCTGCCGCCAAGACCGGCAACTGGCTCGCCGAGCACCCGCAGCGCGTGGCCAGCAACAATTCCGCCGTCGTCGTGCGCGCCAAGGCCACGCGCGAGCAGTTCCAGAAACTTTTCGAGCAGCAGAAGGAGTTTGGCGAGCCGGGGTTCTACTTCGTGGAGGACGAGGACTACGGCGCCAACCCCTGCGTCGAGATCGGCCTGCACCCGCGGGTGAAACTGGACAAGCCCGCCATCGCGCGTCTGCGCGAGCTCGGGCACACCGGCCCGATCGTGGAAGGCGAGGTGCTCACTGGCGTGCAGTTCTGCAACCTCGCGACCGTCTCCGCCGCCGCGGCGGAAAACCGGCCGGCCTTCCACCGGCTCTGCGCGCTGGCGTCGCTCATCGGCACGCTGCAGGCGGGCTACACGGACTTCCAATACCTGTCGCCCGTCTCGCAGCTCATTACGGAGCGCGAGGCGCTGCTGGGGATTTCGCTGTGCGGCATCCTCGACCGGCCGGAGCTGCTGCTCGACGCCGCGGAGTTGCGCGCCGGCGCGGAGGTTGTGAAGGGCATCAACGCCGTCATCGCCCGGGCGCTGGGCATCAATCCCGCGGCCCGCACCACCTGCGTGAAGCCCGAGGGCACGGCCAGCCTGCTGCTCGGCACGAGCAGCGGCCTGCACCCGCACCACGCGCGGCGCTATTTCCGCCGCGTGCAGGCCAACGTCCACGATCCCGTTTACCGGCATTTCCGCCGCGCCAACCCGCACATGGTCGAGCCCAGCGTCTATGACCTCAACGGCCGCACCGAGGTCATCACCTTTCCGGTAGAGGGTCCGGTCTTCGGCGTCTATCGCGACGAGTTGTCCGCGACGCAGCACCTCGCCTACATCCGGCTCGTGCAGGAAAACTGGGTGCAGGCCGGCCGGCGGCACGAGGAGCATTCGCCCGGGCTGCACCACAACGTCTCCTGCACCGTGTCGGTGAAACCCGACGAATGGCCGGCCGTCGCCGACTACATCTGGAACCACCGGCACAGCTTCACGGGCGTGGCGATGCTCCAGGACT
>JAUPWC010000277.1 GCA_030916665.1 Verrucomicrobiota bacterium | reverse complement strand
GTGGACGACCTGCTGGGCGCCATGGACGCGGCGGGCATCGGAAAAACTCTCGACGAGGTATGGCTGGCGGAGGATGCCGGGTTTTCGGGGCTGGGCGAATTGTCGCCCCATGCGCAGGGCTACGGACCGGACAATCCGGGGTTTCGAGCCGTCTTGCAGGAGGCCGCGAAAAGAGGGCTGGCCGTCAACCTGCATGTGACCGACCCGCGATCGAAACCCTACCCGGGGCGGGTGGAGACGCCGCTGGCGGATTTCATCGCGCTGGCCCGGGAGTTCCCGGGGACCAAATTCATCCTCGCCCACTGGGGTGGCGGCCTGGCCTTCGATGCCGAAATCAGCGCGCTGCCCAATGTTTATTTTGACACGGCTGCCTCGCCGCTGCTGTACGGGACCGACGTCTGGGCCAAGGCTCCACCGGGGCGGGTGCTCTTTGGCTCGGATTATCCGCTGGTGCTCTATCCCAAGAGCGGGCTGGCGCCGGAATTTACCGGCATCATTGCAGAAGCCAGAGCCACCGGAGCAAACGCGGCATTGCTCGGCGGCAACGCGGCGGGATTGCTCAGGCTGTAGCGGCGCTCTGTGCAGGCTGTCGGACTTAGCTTAGCCCTGGTGGGAGGAAAGATTATAGGGGTGGCTGGCCGGAGAAGTGCTGGAGTCAGGCATGGCAACCAAACTGGTGGTGGTGGACCGAATGACGCCGATGCTTCTGCCGTGCGACCTGAGGGATTGGGTGGCGGCCGATGACCTCGTGCACTTCGTGATCGAGGCGGTGGAAGGGATGGACCTGCGGGGCGTGGCCGTGAACGAGCGGGGCACCGGCAGCGCGCAGTACCCGCCGGGGATGCTGCTGGCGCTGCTGATCTACTCGTACGCCAACGGGGTGTTCAGCTCCCGGCGCATTGAGCGCAGCACGTATCAGCATGTCAGCGTGCGCTACCTCTGCGGGGAGACACACCCGGACCATGACACGATCGCGGCATTCCGGGCGCGCCACGCCGAGGTGTTGCGGCAGGCCTTCACGGAGGTGCTGCGGCTGGCCCGGGCGCTCAAGCTGGTGCAACTGGGCACGGTGCACATTGACGGGACCAAGATCCTGGCGGATGCGAGCAAGCGGGCGAGTCTGGACGGGAGCACGCTCGATCAGCAGTTGGAGTTATTGGACCGGGAGCTGGCGGAAAAACTCCTCGTGCAAGCGGCGCTGGCCGATACGCCGGAGGCGGACGAGGCCTACCGGCTGCCCCAGGAACTCGCGAACGCGGCCCAGCGCAAGGCGAAGCTGCAGGCGGCCCGGGAGCTATTGGCCCAGCGATCGGGCGGGGGCAAGTCCGCCCCCACCGTGAATCTGACCGATCCGGACAGCCGGATCATGCCCGCGCCGAAGGGCGGTTACGTGCAGGCCTACAACGCCCAACTGGCCGTCGAGAGCCGGGGACTGATCGTGGGCCAGACGGTGTGCCAGGCGACCAGCGACCGCGCGGAGCTGGTGGCGGTGGCCGCGACGATCCCGGCCGAGCCGGGGGAGATGGCGCAGATGGTGGCTGACATGGGTTACGATAATCAGAGCCAGATTGAAGCGGTGGAAGAGAAGTGGGACACGACGGTCATCTGTGCGCCGCAGCCCGGCCGCAGCGTGGCCCCGACGGCCCGGCGCACCGCCCAGCGGGCGCAACTCGCGGAGGCCCGGCAACGGCGGGGCCGTTGGGCGCGGCAGCGCTTCGGCCGCGAGTTGCTCCACCAACGCCAGACCACCATCGAGCCGGTGATCGGTCACCTCAAGCACGTGCTGGGTTTCCGGCGCTTCCATTTGCGCGGACTGGATAAAGTCCGGGGCGAATGGAGTCTGCTGGCAACGGCCTATAATTGCCGCCAACTCTGGAGCCGCGTGCAACTCCGGGTCCGAAAATAGGCGAAAACCTCGGCGGACCTCCTTCCGGCCGCCCAAGCAGAGCTGCACCACGCTCCACCGCCTCAGAAAAAGAGGCGTCACGTTGTCCAACTCGCCTGCGGCGGCCTCGGGTTTGAACCATGGCGCCGGCCCAAGTCCGACAGCCTGCATAGAGCGCCGCTACAATAAACGGTCCCTCACCGCGCCGCGCTCGGGTCACCCGTCGGCGGCGGGGCGGTGTCGGTCGCGGCGCGGGGGCCCAGCAGCTCGGTGAGGACGGGCGTGAGCGCCTCCGCCCAGACCTCGTAGCCTTTCAGGATCAGGTGCAGGCGGTCGCCCATCATCCCCTCGTACAGCTTGCCGTCGGCGTCGGCCAGGCGGTGGTTGATGTTGAGGTAGCGGACGGTCTGCCCGTCGGCGATCCGCGCGAGGTTGTCGTTGATCCGGTTGATGGCGGGCATCACGTCGGGAATGTCGTTCCGCGGCAAAATCCCCATGAGGATGATCTTGGCGAGCGGCGCCCGGGCCCGGATCTCGGCGACGACGGCGGTGACGCCCCGCGTGATGTCGGCGACCTTGGCGTCGTCATTGCCGCTGCGCCCGAGGTTGTTGGTGCCGGCGAGCAGCACCACGACCTTCGGGTTGACGCCGTCGAGCTCGCCCTGGCGCAGGCGCCAGAGGATGTGCTGGGTCGAGTCACCACCCCAGGCGAAGTTGCCGGCGTTCCAGCCGTGGAAAGTCTCGCGCCAGTGGGCCAGGAACTGCGGGTAGTCGGTCGCCCCCCAGCGCCGCGTGATGGAGTCGCCGGCGAAATAGAGGCTGACCCCACCC
>JAUPWC010000276.1 GCA_030916665.1 Verrucomicrobiota bacterium | reverse complement strand
TTGAGTGAAGCGATAACGGTAAGGCGCTCATCAAACGTGAGCGAATCGGCCACTGCTCCCGCCACGGGCTGCGCGGAGAGGGCGGCGTACCACTCTCGGCTCGGCCGATGCAGGCTGCTCGGCTCGGGCGCTGGTGCTGCTTGGGGTTGGGGGGCTGTGAGCAAGGCAGCTACTCTCCGCACAGTCTCCAATTCAATGCCGTTGAGTGAAGCGATAACGGTAAGGCGCTCATCAAACGTGAGCGAATCGGCCACTGCTCCCGCCACGGACTGCGCGGAGAGGGCGGCGCGCCGGTTCCACTGTTCAATCAGAAGTGGTATCGGGTCTTCCCCGCAAGCGAACCGAAGACCGGTGCTTGCATCGCATGACGGACAAGCGATGAAATACCCTCCGCTCAGATCCTGCGGGTTCTCGTTCGCAACGGCCAAGCCCTTTGAGTTACCGCAGAACGGGCAAGGTAGCAGCGCCTGTCTCGTGTCGGTCATTGGTGATCCTCTTGGTTGTCCGTCGAGAATGAGTAAGACACTCTCGTGCTGACGGTAAAGTCTTGATCGCAAGACGGGCATGTCACCTCGTGCTCGCCTTCCTCGTAGAGATTCCACCACTCGTTATGGCTGACGGAGCATTCGCATCCGCAGTGCGGGCACTTGGGGTTGTCGTTGGCGAAAAACTCCAATCGACCAAGCGCATCGCCAGCGTTGCGAAGTGCCGCAAAACGGTCGGTCATGTCGTCCCCTTCGTTGCGTCGATGGCGGCGTCGATGGCATCCCTGAGAGTGCCAATCTTGACGGTTACGCGCATTGATGGCCATTGCCCAATTTCGTAGCCGCCGCCAAACAGACTCTTTGCAAGTTCGATCTTTCTGGCGTCTGCTGCTGTTTGCAGCCAATCAAGCCTCGCCGCGTCCTTCCTCAGCGCCTCAGCTTCAGCACGAAGGCGGGTGATTTCGGCGGCGGCTTTGCGTGCGGTGGCCTTGCTCATCTCGCAGTGAGCGGCCCACATCGGGTCATCCGCGCAGGCATCCAGCCTCTCCACAATGTCGGTCATTTCCCTCTCCTGCAGTCTCGAGCGAACTCGCACATCTCGCAGCCCGCGTTCAGAGACTCGCGGCGCACGTCCAGGCCCATGCGCTTGGCGCCGCGCTCAATGCGGATCGCGGCCTCGGAGCTCACGCCGCGGCGCCCAGCTGCCACGTGCCGCAGCGAGCCGTACGACGTCTTGGCCAGCGCGGCCAGGCGCTTGAGTTGGGTGGGGTCAAGGTCGATGAGTTTCATGCTTGCACTGTAGCATGTGTTCCATGTAAACTCAAACCGCGGTGGGATCCCCCTCCCTTGTCTCCTCTCCCCGCCGCTTTCGCCAGCCTGAGCAGTTGCCGGCAACGCCCCCCTAAGACGGGGGCGTCTTTTTCTGCAAATAGTTCTTGACAGGCCAATGCAGCACGTGCTACATTTACTGCCAACAGAGCGAGACAACCATGCTGCTTGCAATCCACCGCAGACTCTTCCGCTGGTACCACGAGATGTGCGTCCGCACCACGCAAGGCGAGATCCGGCGTGTCGAGCGCGATCTCGAGCAAGGCGGCCTTGAGTTGATGGATCGGTACGCGCTCGAGAACTGGCTCGACGAACAGATCGACGACCTGCGCTACCACCAGGACAAACTCGCTTCCCTCTTTCCCCCAACCCACCACTGAAAGGTGATCATGACCGTCAAGATCGAACTGACCTTCGCCAGCATCGACGAAGCCACCGCATTCCTCGCCGGCAAGGCCAGCCCCAAGACCGACACTCCGGCCAAGCCGGACCCCAAGCCTGCGGCCGAGAAGACGGCCAAGAAGGAAACCACTGCCCCCGCACCGGCGCCGGCTGCCGATACCAAGCCTTCTGCGGACACCGCCCCGACCGCTGTCCCGTACGAGAAGACCGGCCTGCCCGAGAAGATCGCGGCCTGCGTCAAGAAGGACCGTGACGGTGTCGTCGCGCTGCTCGCCGAGTTCGGCGCCAAGAAGGGCAGCGAACTGAAGCCCGAGCAGTACGCGGCCTTCGGCGAGAAGATCGACGCGCTGCTGGCACCGGCGGCCGACCTGTCGTGAAGCTGACCGCCATCTCGACTGCCATCCTGGAGGCGAGGTGGCGGTTCACCGCCGCACACCACCGCGGCACCTACATCTCGCACCGCGTGCTCCGCGCCTACTGGCGCGCGTGCGCGCGTGCTGAAGGGAAGCAATGACGGCGCACGCCAAACTCTCACCCAGCGGCAGCAAGCGCTGGTTCGCCTGCCCCGGCAGCCTCGTGCTCGAGGCGCCGATCCCGAACAAGTCGAACACCTACAGCGACGACGGCACCGCGATGCACGACATTGCGGCCCGGTGTCTCACGATGCACTACCAGGCCACCAAGTACATCGGCACCGAGGTGCCGGTGCACCACGAGGGCGAAGACGAGCGCTTCGTCGAGTTCACCGATGACATGGCCGAACTCGTGCAGGGCTACGTCGACACCGTGCGCGTGATCGGCATCGGCAACGAGGTGCACGTCGAGAAGCGCGTGGACTTCAGCGAGTTCGTGCAACTGCCCGACTCGTTCGGCACGGCCGACGCGATCGTGATCGACGACCGCGCCGGCGAGCTCGTGCTCATCGACCTGAAGACCGGTCACACGCCGGTGGTGGTCGAGGAGAACAGCCAACTGATGCTGTACGCGCTGGGCGTGCTGGCCATGCTCGCCGACGGCGACCAAGTGCCGGTCGGCCCGGCCCCCACCGAAGAGGAGTGTGATCTCGTATGAACGCCATTTTCGAAGCCGCTCGAGCGCGCGGTATCAAGACCATTCGGCTCGGCATCTATCAACCGAAGGTGTACGCCGGCGGCATGCGCGAGTGGACCTCCAGTCTGGAGGACCTGGAGAAGTTCGCCGTGCTGGCGCGCTCCAAGGCCGCCAGCGTGCGCGTCGCCGAGGAGTCGCACGGCAAGATCGACCAGGCCGAGTGGGAGCGCACGTTCCTGCACCCGAACCCCAACGAGCAGGATTGCGCGTTCTGCCGCGCCATGTCCACGTGCCCGGCCGCCGCGCGCAAGGTCGAGGAGACCGTGGGCGAGGCCTTCGAAGTGGTGGCCGAGATGCAGGGCATCGCGCCGGCCGACTCGGACATGCCGCCCATGGACCTATCGGCCCGCATGGCGGCCACGGGCTTCATCGAGGACTGGTGCAAGTCCGTGCGCGCCGAGGTCGAGCGCCGCCTGCTCAACGACCAGGAGGTGCCGGGCTTCGGTCTGGAACTCGGCCGGCAGGGCCCGCGCAAGTGGAAGGACCGCGAGCAGGTCGAGGAACTCATGCGCAAGAAGATGCGCCTGTCCACCGAGGACGTCTACAACCTCAAGCTGAAGTCACCGACCCAGCTGGAGGAGATGACCAAGGTGCCCAAGGGCAGCACCGAGAAGCCGCTGATCGGACC
>JAUPWC010000275.1 GCA_030916665.1 Verrucomicrobiota bacterium | reverse complement strand
GTTGAAACATTTCCCATGGCCAGCCCAATTTGGGGAACCGCTGCCGGTGCCCGTCCCCCATGCCCCTGGCGCCGCCGCCGGTCCCAGTCCCCAAGAATGCCCTCTTCCCAGCGCAAGCGACCTGTTTTTCCGGTCCCGGCTGCGGCTGCCCGCCGCGGCGGGCGGGCCGCCCGGTGCCCGGTCGCTGGCTGAATCTTTTCCGCTCCGTGCCCAAGCCGCCTTTCATCAATTCCGCCGTCTGGATCTGGTCGGCCGAAGGCTCGCACGCCGCGCCGACCCCGAAAGACAGCAGCCCGTCCCATTATCAGGTGCGGTATTTCCGCCGGACCTTCGCGGTGAGCTACCCGGCCAAGGCGCGGCTCACGGTTCATCTCTCGGCCGACAGCCGCTACCTGTTTTATTGCAACGGCACGTTCATTGGCCGTGGTCCGGCCAAGGGAGACATCGGCCACCATTTCTACGACACTTTCAATCTCACGCACCATCTGCGCAAGGGGCGCAACGTTCTCGCGGTGATCGTTCTCGACATGTCGCGCGTCGCGCACCGTCCGGCCCTGCTGGGACCGCCGTGTTCGGTGATGACCTACACCGGCGGCTTTGTGCTCGAAGGGGTGCTCACGAGCAGCTCCGACAAAGTGCTCGCAGACTTGCGAACTGACGCGAGCTGGCGCGTCGCGGTTGACCGGGCGCACCGGTTTCAGAACGAGAACACCACCTTTGAAGGCTACCATGGTTACTTCGAACATCGGGTGTCGGCGGAAATCCCGGCCGGTTGGAACACGCCGGGGTTCGATGACGCGGAATGGGCTGCGGCCCACGTGCTCTTCCAGGCCGAACTCCGGGAGAATCGCCGCGACCCGACGAGCCCCTACGGCTTGATGCCGCGCATGATTCCCATGCTGGAGGAGGGCGAACCGGAGCCTTTTCCCGATGCCTATGTCGCCGGTGGCGGTGAGGTCCCGACTCAATGGAAGAACCTCCTCGGCGCCGGTCGCGCGCTCACCCTCAAGCCGCGGTCCACAGTCGATCTCGTGCTCGACATGGGGCGGCTGACCACCGCGTTTCCGCACCTCGCGGTATCCGGCGGCGCGGGCAGCACGCTCCGTCTCACCTACGCGGAGGCGCTGCGGCTGCCGTGGTCCACGCCGGGGGCCAAGCTGCTCGGCCGGCAGCAATCGCTCGCCAACCTGGCCTCCCATTTTGCAGACGAAAGTTCCGGCTGGACCTTTGACCGTCGCGGCAAGGTCACCGGCTGGAGCGACATCTGGGAACCGTCCGGTCGCGACGAAGTGTTTGAGCCGCTCCACTGGCGGGCGTTCCGCTACGTCGGGCTGCGCATCACCGTGGGAAGCAAACCGCTGAAACTGCGCTCCGTGCGCCAGCGCTTCTCTGCCTATCCCTACCGCGTGAAGGCGAAGTTCCGTTCGTCCGACCCCGCGCTCGACCGGATCTGGCGCGTCGGCCTGCACACGATGCGCATGTGCTCGCATGAGACCTTTGAGGATTGTCCGCATTACGAACAGATGCAGTATGCCGGTGACACGATGATCACGTCGCAGCTCGCGCTCTTCACCACGGGCGACGGACGGCTGAGCCGTCAGGCGCTGTATCATTTCGACTGGTCGCGACTCACCGACGGACTCACGCAGTCGCGTTATCCCTCGCGTCTCGTTCAGGTCATCCCCGCTTGGAGCATCCATTGGATCACGACTCTCCGCGAATACGTCCTCTGCACCGGCGATCGCGCCACGGCGGCAGATCTGCTGCCGGGCGTGCGCGCCGTGTTGGACTGGTATCGGCGTCAGGCCGGACCGGACGGGCTGCCGGCAAAGCTCCCGTTCTGGAACATCACCGACTGGTGTCCGTGGTGGCCTCGCGGCGTGGTGCCGGGCGCCGACACGGGTGCGACCTGCATTCATTCCGCGCAATTCATCAACGCCCTCGACGAGACGGCGTGGATCGTGCGGCAGCTCGGGCGTGCCACCGAAGCGGACGCCCTTGTCGCCGAAGCCGAGGGCCTGCGGCGGACGGCGCACGCGGCGTTTTGGTCCGACACCGAGGGACTCTACTTCGACCGGCCCGGCGGCCCCGAGGTCAGCCAATATGGCAACGCCTGGGCCATTGTCGCCGGACTGGCCGGCGAGCGCGAGCGGGCGATCATCATGCGGCGGTTTCCCGATGATGCAAAGCTCGCGCCGGGTTCCTTCTTCTGGTGGCACACCGGGTTTGCCGCGCTGGCCCGCTGCGGGCGGCTTGACGATCTGCCCCGGCATCTCGGTCCCTGGCATGAGTCGGTCAATGCTGGCCTTTCCACCTTCGTGGAGGAGAACAGCTACTGGCGCTCGCTCTGTCATGCTTGGTCGGCGCACCCGGTGCTCGAGTTTCAGCAAAGCATCCTCGGCGTCAGGCCGGTCGAGCCGGGCTTTGCCCGCGTAACCATCCAGCCGCATCGCTGTGGCCTGACGCACGCCGAGGGCAGCGTTTGCACGCCGCACGGAATGATCACGGTCGCATGGCGGGCGAAGGGCGCGCGCTTTCACTTCGAGGCGACACTGCCGGAGAAAATCACCGCGACCGTGACCTTGCCCGACGGGACGGCCGGTGCGTTTTCTGGCGGTCGCATCCGGCTGGAGGGAACCTGCCCATGAGTGCGCCGCTGGAACTTCGCGCCGACGGCGACCGGGCCGTGGAAATTCACCGCACCGGCGGCGGGCTGCTGCTCCGCTACGTGTATCGTCCTGACACGGCGCCCGACGAGTCGCCTCGTCCGTATGCGCATCCGGTCAACACGCTGGCCGGCGAGCTGCTGACCAATTTCCGGCCCAATGACCACCGCTGGCACCATGGGCTGAACTTCACGATCAACTGTCTCGCCGGGCACAATTTCTGGGGCGGCGGCACCTACCGACAGGCCGATGGCTACCAGATGCGCGGCGATCACGGCACGCAACACCATGTGCGCTGGATCGAGCAACGGCCAGGCCGTCTCGCGCACGAGCTGGTGTGGCGCGTCAACGCCACGGGTGAACGCCTGTTGCACGAGGAGCGGGTGCTGGCCTTCGCGGTGGCGGCCCCGCAGGTCTGGAGGCTGCGCTGGACGGCCGGGCTCCGCAACCTCACGGAGCGCACGCTCTCCCTTGGGCAATATTTTTCCCGCGAGAGCCTGGCCGGATCGCATTACAGCGGTCTTCAGTTCCGCGGCGCACGCGATCTGCTCGACGACCATCTCGACGACACCATCAACCTCTTCGCCGAGGGCGGGCTGGTTGGGGAGCAGGCCGTGCACGGCGCCGCCGCGCGCTGGATGGAATGGCGCGGCCAGAAGGACACGTCCCTGCGCCGGGTTGCGATCCGGTTCGAGAACCACTCCGGCCCGCTGCATTGGTTCGTGCGGCGCAACAATCCGCTCGCGGCGCTGCCCTTCCAGTTCGAGCGCGACCTGCCGCTCGCGCCCGGCGCCACGCTTGCGATTGACCACACCCTCACCTTCACCGACGCATGACGCTCGACCGCCGCACCTTTTTGCAAGGCCTCGGGGCCGGCGCCCTCGGCGCCCTGACCGGCGCGGCTTCGGCGGCGGAGCCGCCCGGCCGGCCCGCGCTCGCCGCGCCCGGCACAGCCGGATTCTGGGCGTCGGTGCGAGCGCAGTATCCGCTGCTGGACAATCCGCTCTATCTTAATACCGGCGGGCTCGGCCCCGTATCCTCCGCTGTGCTCGCCACCGTCGAGGAGACGACGCGCCGCCTGCAGGAACACTCGGAGACCGGGCATGCGCTGTTCGAGCCGGTCCGGGCGACGCTGGCGCGGTTCCTGGGGGCGCAGGCCGACGAGGTGTGCTTCGTGCGCAACGCCACCGAGGGCAACTCGATCATCGCGGCCGGTCTGGCGCTCGCGCCCGGCGACGAGGTGATCTTCGAATCGCACGCGCACCCGGGCGGATCCTTCCCCTGGATCAACCAGACGAAGCGGCGCGGCGTGGTCGTGCGCTTGTTCGAGCCCGATCCCGGCAGCGCGGAGGGCAACCTCGCGCGCATCCGCGCCCTCGTGACGCCGCGCACGCGCGTCATCCAGGTCAGCCATCTCACCTGCACCACCGGCCTCGTGTTTCCGGTCGCGGCGATCGCGGAGTTCGCCCGCGCGCGCGACCTCTGGTTCCATGTGGACGGGGCGCAGGCGGCGGGCATGGTCCCGCTCGATCTGTCCGCACTGGGGTGCGACTCGTATGCGATGAGCGGTCACAAGTGGCTCGGCGGGCCGCACGAGACGGGGGTGCTGTTCCTGCGCCGCGACCGGCTTGAAGCCGTGGCGTCGACGGGGATCGGCTCTTATTCGGGCGAGCTCGCGCACCTGCCCGGCGAGATTCGCTATCTCGGCGCGGCGGCGCGCCATGAATACGGCACCCGCAACGCCGCGCTGATCGCCGGGCTGGGCGCTGCGGTGGCGTTCCAGGAGCAGATCGGCCGCGACCGCATCGCGGTCCATGGCGCCGGCCTCGCCACCCGACTGGGGGAGGAACTGGGCGCCCTGCCCGGCATCGAGGTGCTG
>JAUPWC010000274.1 GCA_030916665.1 Verrucomicrobiota bacterium | reverse complement strand
TCGCCGCCCTCAGGCACCGCGGTTCGCCCCTGCATCTGGTGCTCGAAAAAGCCGGCTAAATATCCTTGCCAGACTACCTCAGCTCTTGGGCTACACCGGCAATCGCGGAATCCGGGATAAATCGCGCTCAAGGCCGCGCGTCGTCCGCTCAACAGACCCGCCCACGAAGCAACAAGCACGAGCAGAATCTCAGCCACCGGCATGCAGCCATCACACGGATGGTATCCGCAAAGATTCTTGGCCGACGGGAGGAGCGCCTTCCAGCGTCCGCAGCAGGTCGAGCGCGTGCGGATCGCCGTTGGTGAAGGCGAGCGTCTGCCGGAGATGCGCGTGGGCTTCGTCCGGCTCGCCGAGCCCGTGGCAGGCGAGTGCGGTCAGCAGATGATGCTCGGCGTCGCGGCGGGCCTGCAGGTCCTCGTCGAAGACCAGCAGGTTGGGCAGCGAGGTGGCGAAATAGTCGATGCGCGCCGGGAGGCCGATGCGTTCCAAGCCGTATTGCTTCAGCCCGGCAAAGTGGGCGCGCGCCTCCGTTTCCCGGCCGAGTTCGCGGAGCGACAGGCCGCGATGATGACTCAGCGGGCTGTGGGCGGTGACGGCCATTTCCGAGAAGTCGGCCTGCTCCGACGCGCTGAGTTCAAAGTGGCGCCGCGCCTCGGCCTCGTGCCCCGCGGCCCGGTGGGCCCGGCCGAGCCAGTAGCTCACGTCCGCGCGCGCCTGCAGGGGGTGGGCGGTCTCGCCGAGCGAGGCCGGCGAGTGCAGCGTCATTTCAAAACAGCGCAGCGCCTCCCCGGGTTCGCCGCGAGCGAGCGCGCGCTGGCCGAGTCGCAGGCAGGCCGCGGTGAATTGGCGCAGAACGGCGCCTTCGCCGCCCTCCCACGGATGGAAGCGCCGGCCGGTGAGCCACGCGAGGGCGCGGTCCGGCTGGTCGCAGAGATTGCAGAGCGTGGCGAGCTCCACGGAGGCGTCGTCGCGTGTTTCCACGAGCGCGCGATGCTGCTCCAGAAACGCGAGGCGCTCGGCCAGCGGTTCGTTCAGCTTCTTCCGCAACTGGTCGAACTCGTAAACCAGCCGCGCGTCGCCCGCATCGCCTGCGAACGCCGTTTCGTAGGCGGCGCGGGCGCGCGCGCCGTCGCGCCGGTTGTTCCAATACGCGATGCCGAGATTGCGCCAGACCGTGGCGAAGGCCGGGCGCTCCTGCGCGGCCCGTTCCCAAGCGGTGATGGCGTCCTCGTGCCGCTTCAGGTCGTAGAAGACGTTGCCAAGCGCGAACTGCGCCAGCGGATCGGCGCCGGGCTGCGCCACCGCCCATTCCAGGACGCAGATTTCGTGCAGGCGCGACGGGAAGAAATAGTCGGGATGCTGCGCCCGCGCCTCGACCAGCAGAGCGGCAGCCGGGGCCAACGCGCCCTGCGCGGCGTGCAGCCAGGCCAGCGCGTAGAGGACCGTCTGCGAACGTTCGAGCGGATTGGGCACGGCCACGGGCGTCACCGGTTGGCGGCGATGGCGTTCGAGCACCCGGATCGCTTCCGCGAACAGGCCGGCGTCGGCATAGTCGAAGGCCACGTCGAGCGTGGTCTGCGCGTCGTTGCGCGAAAGCTCCAGGAAGCGCGCCTCGGCCTCCGCGGCGGCGAGCAGCGCCTGTTCACACCGCGCCCAGTGGTCCAGCGGATCGATGGCGAGCAGGCGCGCGAGTGTCTGCGCCGCTTCGTCCGCCCGATCGAGGCGGCGCAGCACGGCAGCGCGCAGCACGAAGATCTTGTTGTTGTCCCGGTTGGTCGCCTCGGCGGCGGCGAGGTGTTCCAGCGCCTGCGCCCAGCGGGCGCGGCGGCAGTCGAGCATCGCGAGTTCGTAGTGGGCCGCTGCGCGCCATTCGTAGTTCCAGGCCGCCTTGTAGAGCAGCGCATAGGCCTCGTCCTCCCGGCCCTGCCACCGCCGCACGAGTCCGAGCTGATAGTGGGCCTCGCCCGTGACCGGATTCGGGTGGCGGGAGGTGAGCCGCACGATGGCGACAGTCAGGTGCTCCGCGGCCGCTTCGAACCGGCCGCGCCGCAGCTCGCGGCGGCCGAGCCCGAGGTTGCAGCGTGCGTCGCCCGGATCGCGGCGCAGCGCTTCCCGCCAGTAAAGTTCGGGGGCGCGGGTCGGGTGCCGGTATTGCTCGAGATGTTCGCCGATCAGGAACAGCTCGTCGGCGCTCCGCGTTTCCTCCGGCAACGGCGGCTCGGTGGCGACGGCGCGCGACCGCACGGCGGCGGCGTTTTCGGGCGCGGGACGGTAGCGCAGGACCTCCCCGTCGTTCGCATCGAGCAGGCGCAGCTCGAGCGCGGAGGCGTGGTCCGCGGTCAGGCGCAGGTCCGTTCGCAGCCACGGCGCGCCGGGACGTAGGGCAACGCGCTCGTCCACGCGCACCGCCCCACCCTCGGTGAGCACGATCCGCGCGCCGTCCAGCGGGGACGACACGAGCACGCCGAGGTCGAGCCGGCGGTCTTCGCCCACCGTCAGGCGCAGCGCCGCCTGCGTGTTCGCCGCCTGCACCGGGCCGGTACGCTGGATCGGCCACCAGAACTGCGAAAACGTCTTTGTCTCATACGGGAGCAGATACGAGAAGTCGGGCTGGTTGTCGGTATAGACGCCGGCCATCAGCTCCACGTAGGGCCCGCCGCGGTCGGTGAGCTCGCGGTCCCAGGCCCGGCCGAACTCGTGGTTGCCCCAGGTCCACTGCTTCTTGCCCGGGGAGATGTGCCGGTTGGCGACATGCACGAAGCCGCCGTCCGCCGCATGGTCGTAGCCGCCGAAGAAGTCGAAGGCGGTCTCGCAGACCATGTAGCTGGTCGGGACGGGAATGTTCTTATACCAGGCGAGGTTGTTCGCGCCGGGCCGGCGGTGATACGGCACGCCGTAGTAGGGATGGTGCGCGAGCGGAAAGGAGCTTTGCGCCCGCACCGCGTGGTCGGCCACGTAATGCACGTCGGGCGGGAAGAAGCTCTCGTAGCGATCGTGAACCATCGCGGCGACGTTGGCCCACCAGAGGAATGTCTGGGTCTGCGGCGTGCGGTTGAAGAGCCGCCCGCGCAGCTCGATGAGCGAACTGCCCGGCCGCAGCCGCAGGCCGTGCATGCCCTTGAGGCGGTTGAGCGGATCGTGCTCCGAGAACCAGACGGTGCGCGCGCCGTCGGACTCCTCCTCGATGCCGCAGTCCGCCGGCATGAACGTGCCCGGGCGGTGGTGCTGGGGCCAGTTGAACTCGACGCCGCCGGAGATCCACGGGCCGGCCAGGCCGACCAGGGCGGGCTTGATCACGTCCTGGCGGTAGAAGAAATCGTAGCCGCGGTTGCTCTTGTCCTGGCCGGTCAGGATGCGGCCGCCGATTTCCGGCAGCATCACGAGGCGGACGAATTCGTTCTCCAGGAGCGCCGAGCGATACGCGACCGGCCGGGGCTCGTCGCCGACCCGGTCGATGAACGGCACGGGATAGACCTTGCCGTTGGAGCCCTGATAGACGCGGCGCTCGAAGAACACCGGGTTCTTCTCGGGCCGGCCGACGGGATAGGTGGGCAAGGTGAGGGATTCGAAGCGGGCGGTGACGCTCATGGCGGGGCGATGGACGATCTCGTGGGAAGGCAGCCGAACGGATCCGGCCGGGGTGCGACGAGCCTACATTTGATTTGCCAGCACCGGAATGGAGGTTCCGATGAATCACATGGACAATCCTATGGCATGAAAGTCCGACGGCCAGACCCGCCGGTCCCCATGGCCGACGGCTTTCCGGGCGAGCGGCTGACCATCCTGCCGCCCGCGGTGCTGCGGCGGGCGAGAACGCTGCCCGGCTGCCGCGGGCTCTGCGTCACGCACACCGGCCGTTTCGACCATGTGCGCGGGCACGCCGTGACGCGGCCGCGCGGGCGGCCGGAACACCTCCTCATCCTCTGCCTCGACGGCGCCGGCCGCGGCCACCTCGACGGCGACGCCTGGTCGCTGTGCGGCGGCGAGGGCGTGCTCCTGCCGCCGGAACGGCCGCACGCCTATGCCGCCGATCCCGACAATCCCTGGACGCTGGTCTGGTTTCATTTCACGGGGATCTGGGCGGAGGAATACGCGCAGGTGGTCGGCGGCGCCGGCCGGCACCGCAAATTTCTGGTGCACGACATCGAGCTGCTGGTGGAGGCGTTCGAGGCCTGCTACCGCCATGTGCTCGGGGGTTACACCGATGCGGACCTGATTGGGCTCAGCACCTCGTTCGCGCACCTGCTCGGGCTGTGTCGCACCCTGCAGCGCCCGGCCGATCCGCGCCGCCGGCTCACGGAGGACCGGGTGCTCCGGACGATCCGGTTCATGCGCGAGCATCTGGGCCGGCCCATCCCGCTGGAGGAACTCGCCCGGACGGCGGGCCTTTCGCTTCCGCACTACAGCGCCACGTTCAAGCGGCAGATGAACTGCAGCCCCGGCGAATTTCTCATCCGGTTGCGGCTGCAGAAGGCCTGCGAACGGATCGAATCCACGGACGACACGATCGCTCAGATCGCCGATGCGGTCGGCTTCGGCGACCCGCTCTATTTCTCGCGGATTTTCCGGCGGCACCTGGGCGTCACCGCCACGGAGTATCGCCGCCGGACGGATTACCGGCAGCGGCCGGAGTCTTGAGTCGCGGCCATGAGGCGGGCTGGTGGGCAGCCCGCTTGCGGGCGCACGTCTTGTGCGCGCGCAAGCGCGCTGACCCACATCGGCGGGCGCGCACGAGGCGCGCCCCTACTTCCCCAGCTCCCCCTTCAGCCGCAGCGTGGAGCCGAGGTCCTCGACCTCGAAGAAGCGCGCGCGCTCGACGCGGCGGTTGGGCTGGTGGATCACCATCACGAGGCGGCCGTCGAAGGTGTTGAAGAGCATCGGGTGACCGCCGTCGTCGGTCCAGAGCGGCTCGGCCTGCTGTTCCCACGGGCCGAACACGCTGCCGCTTTTCGAGCGCGCAATGCCGACCGCGTATTTGCTCGGACCGTAGCTCGACCAGAGCATGACCAGCGTGCCGTCCTTGGTGCGGTGCAGCCAGTTGCCGTCACTCACGTAGGCGTGGTAACGCTTGCCCTGGTAGAGTTCGCCAATGTCACCACGGCAGCGCACCCACGGGCCCTCGGAGGCGGAGAAGAGGAGCTTCGGTTCGCCGACGGCTTTCGAGAGGTCGCCGCTGAGCCGCACCATGTCGAAACTGCCGTCGGTGATCTGCGCCCATTCGTGGCAGAAGACCAGGTAGGGCACGCCGTCCTCCACCCACAGGCTGCCGTCGAGCGCCATCCAGTCGGGGGGCGTCTGCGGTCCCTGCCCGATGGGTTTGAACGGTCCAACCGGCGAGTCGGCGACGAGAATCTCGGTGCCGCGCTTCACGTTCTGCGGTCGGCCGGCGGGCGTGGGCAGCGTGTCCTTCGACGTGATGGTCACGAAGAGATAATATTTCCCACGGTAGTGATGCACCTCGGGTGCCCACACGGTCTCGCGGCCCCAATGGTCGGCGGGCACCTCCCACACCGGCACGGGGTCGTCCCAGGTTTCAAGGTCCTTGGTCTTGAAAACCATCACGGCCTTGCGCTCGACGTTGCCGTCGAAGATGCCCGACGTCGTGGTGCCGTAGATGTAGTAGGTCTGCGTGGCCGGATCGGGCAGCACGAACGGATCGCGGATGCGGACCTCGGAGCGCTGCACCGTGGCGAACGCGGTCGCGGCGAAGCCGCACAGCAACACGAACAGGGCAAGCCGACGGGTGGGGACAGGACGCTTCATCGCACCAAGCGTAGGAGGACGGAGCGCGGTTACGAGCCGGACCGAAGTGGACGGTAAACCCCCGGGATGGTGTTGTCAGGCGGGAATTCCAAATCCCTTCCTGCAGCTGCGCAGGGCTGTAACTGCTCGGCGCTGTGCTCGCCGCCGCCGAGCAGGCCGACCGACCGATGACGCCGAACCAACACGCTGAACAAATCCGACCGGCCCCGTGATGCGGGCTGGAAATCGGCGGCATTCTGGTTTCCAAACAGCCATGCGCTTCACCCCGTCGCCCCGTTCTGTCGCATTGTTACTCGGCCTGTGCGTGTCGCTCGCGACCGCCGCCGTCAACCCCGACCTCACGCTCCGCTACACGCGCCCCGCCGCCGAGTGGGTCGAGGCGCTGCCCGTCGGCAACGGCCGGATTGGCGCGATGGTCTTCGGCGGCATCCACCAGGAGCGCCTCCAGCTCAACGAGGACACGCTCTGGGCCGGCGGACCCTACGACCCCGCCAACCCCGAGGCGCTCGCCGCGCTGCCGGAAATCCGCCGCCTCATCGCCGCGGGCGACCATGAGGCCGCCCAGAAGCTCACGCAGCAGAAGTTCATGGCGAAGCCGATGACCCAGATGCCGTATCAGACCGTCGGCGACCTGATGTTTACCTTCTCCGGCGGCGAACCGGCCGCGACCTACGGCCGCGAGCTCGATCTCGACACCGCGGTCGCCACGACGCGGCTCACCATCGGCAACGGCCCGTGGGGTACCGTCCACGTTCGCGAGGTCTTCGCCAGCCCGGTGGACCAGGTGATCGTCGTCCGCATCACCGCCACCGCGCCCAGCCGGCCCGACCAGGGCCGCCTCACCTTCACCCTCGGCGCGTCGAGCCACCAGCAGGCCAACAGCAAAACCGAGGGCGACGAC
>JAUPWC010000273.1 GCA_030916665.1 Verrucomicrobiota bacterium | reverse complement strand
TAGAAGACCAGGAGCGTGAGCCCGAGGGTCACGGGGATGGCGAGCAGCACGACGAGCGACTCGCGCCAGCCGAGGAAGAAGAGGATGAGCAGCGCGACACCAAAGACGGCGAGGCCCATGTGCAGGAGCAGCTCGTTGGACTTCTCGCTGGCGGTCGCGCCGTAGTCGCGGGTGAAGGTGACCGACACGTCCGCGGGCAGCAGCACGCCGCGCAGGCGCGCGACGGTGGCCTCGACGGCCTGGACCACGGTGACCGCGTTGGCCCCGGGACGCTTGGCGATGCTGAGGGTGACGGCGGCGGCCTCGCCGAGATTTTCGATTTTCGATTCTCGATTTTGGATTGCAGAGGAGCCGAGGCCGAACAGGACGTAGTCGGCGGGCTCGGCGGGGCCGTCGATCACGGTGGCGACGTCGCGGAGGAAGATGGGGCGGCCCTGCCAGGCGCCAAGGACGAGGCCGGCGACGTCGGCGGCGTCGCGGAAATAGGCGCCCGTCTCGACGAGCAGGTCGCGGTTGGCGGTGGCGAGGGCGCCGTCCTGGCTGCGGGCGTTGGCGGCGCGGAGGGCGGCGGCGAGGTCGTCGAGTGTGAGCTGGCGCGAGGCCAGTTTCACGGGATCCACCTGCACGCGAAGCTGGCGGCGCACCCCGCCGATGAGCGTGGTCTCGGCGACGTCGGGCAGGGCCTTGACGGCATCGTCGAGTTGCGCGGCGAGGCGGCGGAGGGTGAGGTGGTCGTGGGTGGCGCTGTGCAGCGTGACGGCGGCGACAGGCACGTCGTCGATCGTGCGCGGCTTGATGAGCGGGGCGCTGACGCCGGGCGGGATGCGGTCGGTGTTGGCCTGCAGCTTCTGGTTGAGGCGCACGAGGCTCTGCTCGAGGTCGGAGCCGACCTTGAAGCGGACGATGACCATCGCGCTGCCCGGTCGCGACGTGGAATAGAGGTATTCGACGCCCGGGATTTCCCAGAGGAGTTTCTCCATCGGGCGGGTCACGCGGTTCTCGACCTCGCGGGCCGTGGCGCCGGGCATGGCGACCAGCACGTCCACCATCGGGACCTTGATCTGCGGCTCCTCTTCGCGGGGCAGCATGAGCACGGCGAAAGCACCCAGCAGCAGCGAGGCGATGACAGCCAGCGGGGTGATCCGGGAGTCGGTGAACAGCTCGGCCAGCCGGCCGGCGAAGCCGTGCGGGCCCGGATGGGCGGGGGAACTCATGGCTGGATCGTGACCGGTTGGCCGTCGCGGAGGGCGGCGGGCGGAGCGAGGACGACCTGCTCGCCGGGATTGAGGCCAGAGAGGATCTCAATGCGCTGACCGGCGGTGCGGCCGGTTTTGACGAGGCGGAGGACGGCGCGGTTTTGCCCGATGACGAAGACGCGTTCGATCTGGCCGAAGCGGGTGACGGCGGTGACCGGCGCCCAGAGCGCCTCGGAAGCGTCGGTTGCGATCTGCAGCCGCACAAACTGACCCGAACGAGCGGAGGCGGCGGGCAAGGCGACCTTGACCAGCACGGAGCGGCTGACCGCGTCTGCCGCGGCGGAGATCTCCTCGATGAGACCGGAGACGGGCGCGGCACCGTCGTGCACGATCACGGGCAGGGCATCTCCGATGCGCAGGCGGGCGGCCGCGCGCTCCGGCACCGTGCCCTCGGCACGGAGACGGGAGGTCGATTCCAGAGCGAGCAACGGCAGGCCGGGCGTGGCGAGATCGCCGGGCAGGACGTGTTTTTCGGTGATCACGCCGGCGAAGGGTGCGCGGATGTTCGCGTGGGCCAGCATGGCCTCGGCCTCGGCGAGGCCGGCCTGGGCAAAGCGCTGGCGGTCCTCGGCGTCGCGGAGGGCGTCGGGCGGATTGACGCCCTTGGCCACAAGGGTGCGCTCGCGTTCGGTGGCGCGTTCGGCCTCGGCGAGCTGGGCCTGCGCCTGACGGACGCGGGCCTCGGTTTCGGGCACGCTGAGGGTGACAAGGACCTCACCAAGCCTGACCTCATGGCCCAATCCCCAGGGCAGGGTGGCGATGGTGCCGGTCAGCTTGGCGGAAATAACCGCCCGCTCCACCGGCCGCACGGTGGCGGGCATCTCGATGAGCGCCGGCAGAAACTCGCCCACCACCAGGCTGGCTTGCACCGGAAGGGGCGCGGCCGCCGGCGGGGCGACGACCGCGTCCTGCCGGGTGCAACCGGTGACCAAAGCAAGTCCGAGAGGCAGGAGCAGAAAGATCGGGCGCATGGCGGGGATCAGGTGCGCTTGCCGCCCCAGTGGATGACATCCTGCGCGTCCACCCACCCGAGCTTGCGCAGGATCAGGGTGGGCGGGCAGAAACCCGTGAAGACGGACTGGATCAGGTTGAGCCCGACGAAGGCGGGCACCAGCAGCCACCAGGGGCTGACCCAGTGGGCGAGGGCGACTCCGATCAGGGTGACGGAACCGGCGAGCAGGCGGACGAGATTGTGGGTGGTCATGATTCAGATTGACTTTATATGAGCATATACGCATATAGTTGCAATCAGGTCAAGCGTTTGCTCTCTCGCCCGCATGTCGAAACACCGCCCGCTCTCCGAGGACGCCCTGCAGCTCGTGGCGCAGCGCTTTGCCGTGCTGGCCGAGCCGATGCGCCTGCGGCTTATCCAAGCCCTGTTTGACGGGGAGAAGAACGTGACCGAGCTCGTCGCCGCGACCGGTGGCACGCAGGCCAACGTCTCGCGCCATCTGCAGACGCTCACGGCCGCGCACATCCTCGGCCGCCGCAAGGAGGGTCTGCTGGTTTTCTACCGCATCAGCGACCCCACGATCCCGAAGCTGTGCGAGCTGGTCTGCGGCAGCCTCGAAAAAACCCTGAGCCGTCAGGTTGCGCAGTTCGAGGCGGCCGGTTGAACTCCCTTTCATGACCTACAAGAAGATCAGGATGGCGGCCCGGAAGCGGATCGCGCTCGTCGCGCACGACGGCCAGAAGCAGAGCATCGTGGACTGGGTGCGCTACAACAAGGCGGTGCTCGTCGAGCACGACCTGTGGGCGACCGGCACGACCGGCGGCCTCGTCGAGAAGGTCCTCGGCAAGCCGGTGCAAAAGCTCCAGAGCGGCCCGCTCGGCGGCGACCAACAGATCGGCGCGCTGATTGTGGAGGGGAAGATCGACCTGCTGATGTTCTTCTGGGACCCGCTCGCCGCGCAGCCGCACGATCCCGACGTGAAGGCGCTCCTGCGCATGGCCGTGGTGTGGAACGTGCCCGTGGCCTGCGACCGCGCGACCGCGGATTTCCTGATCTCCTCGCCGCTCATGCACGGCGAATACGACCGTCTCGTGCCCGACTACGAGGCCTACGCGAAGCGCAGTCTCCCGGTGGAAATCAAAGCGTCGGGCAAAGGCGCGAAGGGGAAGGAGTAGGTGTAGGGCGGGGTCTCCGAACCCCGCCTGCGCTCCGGCACGAACGATCAGGCGGGGTTCGGGGACCCCTCCCTGCAAAATGAGCGCTCAAGCCG
>JAUPWC010000272.1 GCA_030916665.1 Verrucomicrobiota bacterium | reverse complement strand
GTGACTCTCGTCGTGACAGGGATATACAAGGCCCGTGCACAGCTGACACGTTTGCACCCCTTACGACACCAGAATCATGTCATCCTGAGCCGCGCGAAGGATCCAAGATGACATGCGCGGCAATTATGCTACTGGATCCTTCGCATGGCTCAGGATGACGGTAGGCACATTTACTGAAGGTCCCACGGGAAAAGGCTTCGCTCGAGCCTTCGGTTTCCAAGGCGCGAGCCAGGGTGCAAAGATAGACCGTCGCTTACAACAAACTCATCTGCGAACTGTCGCCATCTGAGACGGTGATCTTTTTCTTCGGTTTTGCCAGGGGCGCGGCGGGCAGGGTCACGGTGACGTCGTCGGACTCGAGCTGGGCGAGGATGGTCTTGGCGCGATCGATCACGGGCAGGGGCAGGCCCGCGAGGCGGGCGACCTGGATGCCGTAGCTGCGGTCGGCGGCGCCGGGCACGACGCGGCGCACGAAGACGATGTCGTCGTTCCACTCCTTCACGGCGACGGACCAGTTCTTCAGGCGCGGCAGGTGCTTTTCGAGCTGCGTGAGTTCCTGGTAGTGGGTGGCGAAGAGCGTGCGCGGGCCGCGCTCGGCGCCGCGGTGCAGGTGCTCGACCACGGCCCAGGCGATGCTCAGGCCGTCGTAGGTCGAGGTGCCGCGGCCGATTTCGTCGAGGATGATGAGCGAGCGGTCGGTCGTGTTGTTGAGGATGTTGGCGGTCTCGTTCATCTCGACCATGAAGGTCGAATTGCCGCGCGCGAGGTCGTCGCTGGCGCCGACGCGCGAAAAGATGCGGTCCACGAGGCCGACGCGGCAGGCCTTGGCCGGCACCCAGCAGCCGACCTGCGCCATCAGGGTGATGAGCGCGACCTGGCGGATGTAAGTGGATTTGCCCGCCATGTTCGGGCCGGTGATGAGCTGAATCTGCGAATCGGTCGCGGAGAGGCCGGTGTCGTTCGGCACAAAGGTGTAACTGCCGGCGAGGCCGAGGCGCTCGGTCTTCATCATCTGCTCGACGACGGGATGGCGTCCGTCGGTGATGGAGAGGGCGTCGCCTTCGTCCAGCACGGGCCGACAGTAGTCCCACTCACGGGCGAGCACGGCCCAGCCGGCGAGCACGTCGAGTTCGGCGAGGGCGTCGGCGGTCGCAGCGAGCGAAACGGATTCGTCGAGCACAGAGGCGACCAAGGCGGTGAACAGCTCCAGCTCGCGGGCGAGGGACTTTTCCTCGGCGGAGAATATCTCCTTTTCCTTTAGCTTGAGTTCCTCGGTGACGAAGCGCTCGCCGCTGGCGGTGGTCTGCTTGCGCACGTAGTCGGCGGGCACGCTGGCGAGGTTGGCCTTGGTCACCTCGATGTAGTAGCCGAAGACGGAAGTGTAACGGACCTTGAGGCTCTTGATGCCGGAGCGCTCCTGCTCCTTGCGCTCAAGCTCGGCGAGCCAGGACTTGTTGTCGGTGGTCAGGCCGCGCAGGCGGTCGAGTTCGGCGTCATGGCCGGCGCGGATGTAGTTGCCGTCCTGCAGGTCGTTGGGGAGCTCGTCGGCGAGCCCGCGGGCGAGGAGGTCGCGCAGGGCCGGCAGGTCGGTGATGCGGGCGCGGATGTGCGAGACCACGCCGCCGTGGTGGCCCACGAGATGCGAGTCGAGCAGGTCGAGGCAGGCGAGAATCGGCGGAATCTGCGCGAGCGTGTCGCGCACGCCGCCGAGTTCGCGCGGGTTGCGCAGGCGGTTCTGGAGGCGGCTGAGGATGCGCGGGATGTCGCGGACCTTGTTGAGCAGTTCGCGCAGCGAAGCGAGGTCGCCGGGCTGGGCGACAAACTCGCCGACGGCGGCCTGACGGCGCTGGATTTCGAGCAGATCAAGGCCGGGCGCCGCGAGCCAGCGCTCAAGCAGGCGGGAGCCGGAGGCGGTCGTGGTGCGGTCGATGGCGCCGAGCAGCGAGGCGTCGCGCGTGCCGCGGGTGGACTGGAAGATCTCGAGGTTGCGCAGCGTGGCGGGGTCGAGGAGCAGGGTGCGCGTGCTGCGGTATTCCTGCAGCGAGCGGAGGTTCTCCGGCTTGGCGCAGAGGTTCTCGGTGGCGTAGTGGACGACCGCGCCGGCGGCACCGAGGGCGGGGTGGCTGTTGGCGAGACCGAAGCCCTGCAGGTTGAGCACGCCGAGCGCTTCCATCACGGTGCGCGCGCCGCCGGTGACCTCGAAGTGGTAGCCGGGCAGTTCGGAGCAGAGGCGCGGTGAACAGAAATGGTGCAGCGCGTGGATGGCGTGCTGTTCATGCGGCGCGGCCTGCCATTTTTCCAACTGGCCCTCGATGAGAACGAGCTCGGCGGGGTCGAGTGCGGCGAGGACGGGCAGCAGGTTCTCGGGCTTCGGATCGGTCGCGAGGCGGAATTCGCCGGTGGAGAGATCGAGCCACGCGGCGTGCAGACCGGCGTCGTTGAGCGTGAGCGCGCAGAGGTAGTGGTTCTTCGCGGCGTCGAGCTGGCTGGCGGAGAGGGTGGTGCCGGGGGAGAGGATGCGCGTGAGCTGGCGCTTCACGAGCTTGCCGGCCTTGGCGGGCTCGGCCTGGTCACAGACGGCGACCTTCTTGCCGGCGGTGAGGAGCTTGGAAATGTAGTTGTCGGCGGCGTGGTGCGGGATGCCGCACATCGGGGTGTCGCCGCGCTTGGTCAGCGTGATGCCGAGCAGGCGCGACGCGACCTCGGCGTCGGCAAAGAACATCTCGTAGAAATCGCCGAGCCGGAAGAGCAGGAGCGTGTTCGCCGGGAGGCCGCGTTTGACCTCGAAATACTGCTGCATCATCGGCGTGAGCTT
>JAUPWC010000027.1 GCA_030916665.1 Verrucomicrobiota bacterium | reverse complement strand
CGCGCAGCACGTCGATGTTGGGCCGGCCGCAGGCATTTTCGGCTTCGAGGAGTTTTCGTGCCTCGTGATCGGTGAGCTGCGCCGGCGGCCACGCCGTCTCGCCGAGGAAGGCGAGGTTGGCGTTTTCGGGGAGGGCGGCGGGGGCGGGCATCGGCGTGAGATTCAGCGGGGAGTCGAGCCGACGCAAGAATGCGAAGGGGATGTAGCGCGGGGTCTCCGACGGAGGTTTGGCGGAGATGGCGCAGCAACCCCGCCGCGAGCGTCGAATGACAGTCGACGAAAGGCGGGGTTCGGAGACCCCGCCCTACAATCAGACTCAGCAGTCGTTGAAGGTGACCTTCGGATTGGTCTTCAGGAAATCGGCGATGGCTTCGGTGAAGGTTTCGCCGAACTCGGCGCGTTTCTTCTCGCCGATGCCGGTGATGCCTTCGAGCTGGGCAAGGCGCACCGGGTAGCGGCGGGCGAGTTCGCGGAGCGTGGTGTCGCCGAAGATGATGTAGGCGGGCACGCCGCGTTCGTCGGCGAGCTTCTTGCGCAGCTCGCGCAGCCGGGCGAAGAGAATTTCGTCGCACTCGATCTCGCCCTCACGGTGGGTGACGCGCTTCGCCTTGGGCAGGGCGAGCGGCTTGGTGAGGGTGACGGCGGCGCGGGTGCGGAGGAGGTTCATGCCGGCCTCGGTGAGTTCGAGGATGGGGTATTCTCCCTCGGCCTGGGCGACGTAGCCGAGGCGCATGAGTTCGCGGCCGACGGCAGCCCAGGCGGGGCGCGCCAGGTCCTTCCCGATGCCGTAGGTGGAGAGCTGGTGGTGGCCCCAGCGCTGGATCTTCTCGGTATCGGCGCCGGTGAGGACCTCGACGATGTGATTGAGGCCGACCCCGAAACGGCCGGTCTGGCGGATGCGGTAGATGCAGGAGAGGAATTTCTGCGCGAGGAGCGTGCCGTCGTAAGTCTCGCGCGGTTCGAGGCAGTTGTCGCAGGCGGCGCAGTTGTCGGTGGCGAAGTCCTCGCCGAAGTATTCGAGCAACTCGCGGCGGCGGCACCCGGAGCTTTCGGCGTAGTGGAGGATTTGGCGGAGCTGGGCGCGGGCGACCTGTTTCTCGTGGTCGTCGGTGATTTCCTCGATGAAGTGCGTCTGCTTGGCCGCGTCGCCGCCGCTGAAGAGAAGGAGGCAGTCGGCGGGCAGGCCGTCGCGTCCGGCGCGGCCGGTTTCCTGGTAGTAGCCTTCGATGTTCTTGGGCAGGTCGTGGTGGATGACCCAGCGGACGTTGGGCTTGTTGATGCCCATGCCGAAGGCGATGGTGGCGCAGATGATTTTGGTTTCGTCGCGGAGGAAACGCTCCTGGTTGCGGCCGCGTTCCTCGGCGTCGAGGCCGGCGTGGTAGGCGCGGGCGGAGAAACCGCGACCGGCCAGCGATTCGGCCGTGCGCTCGGCGGCGGCGCGCGTGGCGCAGTAGATGATGCCGCTCTCGTCCTCGCGCTTGCGGACGAAGTCGATGATCTGCTTCAGCGGCTGGTCCTTGGCGAGGACGCGGTAGGTGAGGTTGGGGCGGTTGAAGGACGCGACGAAGACCTCCGCTTCGCGGAGCTGGAGGTGCTTGATGATGTCGGCGCGCACGCGCTCGGTGGCCGTGGCAGTGAGGGCCATCACGGGCACGTCGGGCAGCAGTTTGCGCAGGCGGGCGATCTGGCGGTATTCGGGGCGGAAGTCATGGCCCCACTCGGAGACGCAGTGCGCCTCGTCGATGGCGAGGGCGGTGACGTTCCAAGCGGTGAGATTTTCCTGCCAGTTGTCGAGCATGAGGCGCTCGGGCGCGACGTAGAGGAGGCGGAACTCACCGCGGTGCAGCCCGGCGAGGCGCGAACGGGCGGTGTCGGCGTCGAGGGTGGAGTTGAGGAAGGTGGCCGCGACACCGGCGGCCTGGAGCTGGTCCACCTGGTCCTTCATCAGCGCGATGAGCGGCGAGACGACGACGGTCAGACCGGGGCGCGAGAGCGCGGGGATCTGGAAACAGAGGGATTTGCCGCCGCCGGTGGGAAGCAAAGCGAAGACATCGCGACCGTCCAGGGACGCCTCAATGATCTCGCGCTGGAGCGGGCGGAAGGCGTTGTAACCGAAGGTGGTCTTGAGCGTGAGGAGAAGGTCGTCCACGAAAACGGCCAGTGTGGCGCGCGGACTTTGTGCCCGGCAAGGCTGCAGCGTGGAAAAAGGAAAACCGCCTGAAATCAGGCGCAGGAGCGTAGGGGCGTGGCTCGTCCACGCCCGAGGGCGCGAACAAGGCGCGCCCCGACAAGAAACCTCAGCGCAGCCCGAGCCAGCGGCCGAGGGTGCGGACGGCGTCGGTGACGGAGTGGCCGCGTTTGAGCGACCGGCGCATCACGCGGAGGCGGCGGGCGGGACGGTCGGCCTTCGGGTCCACATGGCCGACAATCTCGGTGCCGGCGAGGACCGGCAGGGCGTAGTAGCCGCGCCGGCGTTTGGCGGGCGGCGTATAGACCTCCCAAGTGTAGTCGAACTGCCAAAGCGAGGAGGTGACGCGGCGGTCGTAGATCAAAGGGTCCAAGGGAGCCAGAAGCAGCGGAGCCGGGCTGGATTCTTCGCTTCGCCCAGAATGACACGTTTCGAGAAGTGGCAGGTCGGCTTTGAGGCAGAAGAGCGGCGGGCAGCCTTCGACGGTGACGGGCTGGACAAGGTCGGCGACGTGGGGGAGTTCGGTGCGCTTCAGGGTGGTGAGGCGGCGCTGACGAAGCTTGAGCAGGGCGTCCCACCGGGCGGTTTCCGGGGCGGAGGGCTCGGGCCGGCGGAGGGTTTTCGCGGGCAGCACGCGGTCCGGCAGGTCGTAGTAGCGGCGGTTGCCCTCGCCGCGCCGGGCGATAAGCAGTTCGCCGTGGAAGAAGAGTTTCTGGAGGGTGGCCTTGGCGGCGGTGGCGGCGCCCCAGACGGAGCGGGCCCGGCCGGTGTTCTCAAAATCTTCGGAACTGAGCGGGCCGCGGGCGGCGATCTCGGCGAGCAGAACCGGAGCGAGCTGTTTTTGTTTTGGCGTGAGCCGACCGGACCAGGCGCCGGTGCGACGGGTGCGGTGGCGCATTTCCGAGAGCAGGTGCGGCCAGGCGTTGGGCGTGAAGGCGACGAGGATGCCGGTGGAGGGGATGTGGTGTTCGAAGGCCGTGCGCTGCGCGGCGGGCAGCACCACACCCCGGCCCGGTGGGGCACCCCTTTCCAGAGGGGATTTTGCGGAAAGATTGCCGTGGAGGTGGCGCATGAGGTCGCCTTCGGCGTAGCCGGCGACGCGGTTGCGCAGGATGAGATCGTGCATGCGGCCGCAGACATTGATCGGGTCGATCTGGATGTAGCCGTGATGGGCGAGGGCGGAGCCGACATCGGGTGCGGGCGTGTCGAGCAGCAGGGCGCGGCGCATGAACCGGCGGGCGGTGGCGGGATCAAGACGGAGCGGGGTCATGCGGTTGGAAGGTTTTTGACCACGAAAAATCCGAAAGGCACGAAAAGAAGAAGTCAGGAGGTGAAGTCCGCGCGGAGCGCGGGCTTCACCTCCTGACTTCGGACAGACCCGCCTTCGTTCCCCGAGGCGGGACCTCGGCGCGGTTGTCTTCCCGCTGGGCGGGAAAACAAAAAGGCCGCGCTCTGCTAAAGCGCGGCCTTGGACAGATACCAAAAGTTTATTGTCTATTTCTGGGGAGCGGCGGCCTGAATCTCGACGAGGCGCTTGTCGAGGGCGTTCATTTCGGAGACGAGACGCTCCTCCATCTTCTTGCGCTCGGTGCTGTTGACGATGCTCATGTTGGCGGCGTCGCGCACGACATTGGCGGGGAGCGAGAGCAGGCGGGTGACGAGGCCCTGGTCCTTGAAGCTGCTGAGATAGAGGGCCACGAGTTCCTTGGAGAGCTTCATCGAGTCCTGCGCCACGGTCTGCGAGGCGAGGAGCTGCGTGTTGAGTTCCTGGTTGCGCGACATCTCGGCGGTCAACACGCCGCTGATCTGGTCGGAGATGCGCTGGCTGTAGTTGTTGATGGATTCGCGGGTGAGGTTCTGGTCGCTGGCCATCTCGGCGAGGATGGGGGAGATTTTCTCGGCCATGCGGCTGGAGACCTTGTCCACCTGTTCGTTCTGGAGCTTCTCGGCCTCCTCGGGGGTCTTGGGCAGCGGGTTGTAGGGCTGGACCTTTTTGGCGATGGCGGTGGCAAGGGCATCGACCTTCTCGGCGTTGAGCTTGGCGACCTCCTCCTCGGTCATGAACACGTCGGCGTTGCGCTTGGAGATGGCGTCCTTGAGGAGCTGGTTGACCGATTCGATGTGGCGGCGCGTCTCCTCGGCGGAGGCCTTCATCTCGGCGTTGGTCTGGTCGCGCAGGTCGGCGATTTCCTTCTGCTGCTTGGCGGTCAGTTCGGCCACGGTCTTTTGGTTGAACCAAAAGGCGGCGCCGATGATCAGCGCGGCGGTGAGAATGACGGCGGGAATTTGTTCTTTAAACTTTTGCCACATGGGAGGAGTCGGGGTTGGTTGTGTGCTCTGACATGCCTAGCAGGAGTTAGTTCAAATGCAATGATGCCCTTAACAACCCCTTTAACCTCACGATGAGTCTCAACCGCTGCGAGCAAACCGTGTTCGATTATTGGAGCCGAGCACCGGACGAGCTTCGACATTGGCAGGCCAAGGTGGCTGAACTCACGCGCGGCGGTCCCGACATGGCGCTCGCCCGCCGGCTGGAGCGGGACCTTTGGACCTACCTGCTCGAACGCAGCCCGCATGTGCCAGCGCTGCGGGTCCTGCGGATCGAGGACGGCCCGAAAGTGAGCCTGCTCAGCCTCGCCGAGCATCTCATCCGTCTCTGGGGACCGCCGCCGAAGCCCAAAAGGCCGGACGCGCCACGCTAATGTCGCGAGCACGACACCAGAAGTTTTCACTATTTTGCAATTACTGCATTTACAAAGCGACCAAGTGGATGCATGGCTTGTTCACAAGTTATCCACTCGATGGAAAACACCACAAGCTCGGTTCATTTCTCACCGCAGCACTACGTAGAGGTTAGGGCCAAGACCTACGTTCTGGATACGAACGTGCTGCTGCACGACCCGCAATCGATCTTCAAATTTGAAGACAACAACCTCGCGATCCCGGTCGAGGTGCTTGAGGAGCTCGACGCCATCAAGGGCGAGCAGTCCACGGAACGAGGCCGCAACGCGCGGCGCGTGCACCGCATTCTGCAGGAGCTCCTGCCCGACTCCCGGGCGATGCACGAGGGGGTGAAGCTGCCTAATGGCGGCACGCTCTCGATCATTATCAACCGTTACCTGGTTGAGAACAACTGGTCGTCGCCCGCGATGCAGCGGCTGCGCGCCGTCGTCTCGGACCTCACCAAGAAAGACAACCGCATCATCGCCGCAGCCCTTTTCGTGCAGGAGACCTATCCTCCGCCCACAATCCTCGTGACCAAGGACGTCAATGTGCAGCTCAAGGCCCGTGCCGTCG
>JAUPWC010000271.1 GCA_030916665.1 Verrucomicrobiota bacterium | reverse complement strand
GCACCACCTTGCCAAGGTGGACGTCGAGAGTTCGAGTCTCTTCGCCCGCTCCATTTGAAGAAGGCCGCCGGAATCAACCCCGGCGGCCTTCCCGTTTTCAGCCTTCGGCAGGGTGGCTGACTTTCAAAAACCGCTGGTTTCCAGCGGGTTTTTCGTTATCAAGACCGATGTGAAAGCCTCCGATTTTTTCACCCTGCCTCCGTCGTTGGCCCGGTTCGCCGCCTCATTTCCGGCTTCGGCCGCGCCTTGGGACTGGATCAAGAAGATCGCGGCTGCCTTGGAGGCCGAGCCATTCGGACCCTTGGAGCTGAAGATCCCGGCCGGGGTGCAAATTGAGGGCAAGGTCTGGCTGCACCCCTCCGTAAAACTGCCGGCTTTTGCGGTCATCCAGGGCCCGGCTTGGATCGGGGCCAAGACCGACATCCGCCCGGGCGCTTTCATCCGGGGCAACGTCATCGTCGGCGAGGGGTGCGTGCTCGGCAATTCAAGCGAGTTCAAGAACTGCCTCCTGATGGACGGCGCGCAGGTGCCGCATTTCAACTACGTGGGCGACTCCATCCTTGGCAACGGCGCCCATCTCGGGGCCGGGGCCATCTGCTCCAACCTCCGTCTCGACCAAGGCGAGGTCACCGTCCGGCTGCCCTCCGGCGTCGTCGGCACCGGGTTGCGGAAGTTCGGCGCCATCCTCGGTGACAAGGCCGAGGTCGGCTGCAACAGCGTGCTCAACCCCGGCACCCTGCTCGGCCCCCGCGCCCTGGTCATGCCGTCCATGGCCTTCAGCGGTATCCTCGCCCCGGCGACCATTGCCCGCGTCCGCCAAACAGTGACGACGATCGCGCGGAGGGACTGAAGCGGAATTACGAAGGACGATTTACGAATTACGGGTTGAGCCAGCCGGGACACGTTGTGTGATTTCGCTCTTTTCACGGCCTTGACTATCCGCCCAGATGGGCATTCCCCGTAAAAGCTCGTCCTTCGTAATTCTTAAATCGTAATTCCTAAATGCCCCGCATTCTGACCGGCATCACGCCCTCCGGCACCCTCCACATCGGCAACTACTTTGGCGCGATGCGCCCGGCCATCGAACTGCAGGCTGGCGGCGATGCGTTCTACTTCATCGCGGACTACCACTCGATGACGGTCATCACCGATCCGCAGGAGCGCCGGGATTACACGCGTGGCATCGCCCTCGACTGGCTGGCCTGCGGCCTTGATCCGCAGAAGGCCGTGTTCTGGCGCCAGAGCGACATCCCCGAGGTCTGCGAACTCACCTGGATGCTCGGTTCGCTCACCCCGATGGGGCTGCTGGAGCGCGCCCACAGTTACAAGGACAAGCTTGCCAAGGGCATCGCCCCTAACTTCGGCCTGTTCTCCTATCCCGTGCTCATGGCCGCCGACATCCTGCTCTTCGACACCCACGTCGTGCCCGTCGGCAAGGACCAGAAGCAGCACCTCGAGATGACGCGCGACATCGCGATCAAGTTCAACCACACCTACGGTGAGACCTTCGTCATCCCCGAGGAGCGCATCTCCGAGTCGGTCGCCGTCATCCCCGGGCTCGACGGCCAGAAGATGTCCAAGAGCTACGGCAACACGATCGAGATCTTCGGCGACGAGAAGGCGCTGCGGAAAAAGATCATGGGCATCGTCATGGACTCGCGCACGCCCACCGAGCCCAAGCCCGACGCCGACAAAAACCTCGCCATTCAGCTCCTGAAGTTTTTCGCCCCGAAGGACCTCGCCGCCGATTTCGAGAACCGCCTGCGCGCCGGCGGTCTCGGCTACGGCGACCTCAAGAAGGCGTTGTTCGAGCACTACTGGAACCATTTTGCCCCGTATCGCGCCAAGCGCGCCGAGTTGGTCGCCAACTCGGACTACGTGGACCAGGTCCTGCGCGACGGTGCCGCCCGCGCGCGGGCCGTGGCCGAGAAGACCCTCGCCCGCGCCCGCAAGAATTGCGGGCTGCGCTGACGGAGCCTGCGTCCGCTAGGCGGAGAGTATCTCTGCATGCGGATCTGTGCCCGTTGAGCGCGGGCAAGATTTAGCCTCGTTGCGCGTGGCCGAAGCAGAGCGCGCCGGGGTCAAATCCGCGCTCGTGCTCGTCGGCGCGGCCTAGCACATCAACTTCGGCGCGGGCATCGAGGCGTTGCGCTGAGGGGTGGGCTTAACCCGGATTCCGTGATTGGCGGTGTGGCCCAAGAGCTGAGGTAGTCTGGCAAGGATATTTAGCCGGCTTTTTCGAGCACCAGATGCAGGGGCGAATCGCGGTGCCGGAGGGAGGCGAGATAAAGCTGTTCGTCGTAAGGTTTCCGATCATGCCAGCAGCGCCAGAGGATGCGGATCCATTTGAAGGCCAGCGCGCGCAGGATGGCATGGTGTGCTTTGCCGGTTTGGAGCTGCTGATGATAATAGGCGTTGGCCCAGGGGCAGTGCACGACGGTCTGGCCGGCCCATTCGACGAAGCTTTGGCGCAAGAACGTGGGCGCGGCCCAACGCCAGTGCGTCCAGCTCTTCTGGCCGCTCTTCTCCCGGACCGGCGCCACCCCGGCGTATTTTTGCAGGGCGCTTGCCGTGGGGAAGCGTTCGGGCTGGTCGCCAAAGGCCACCAGCAGCCGGGGGGCCAACGCCGGTCCGGCTCCGGGCAACTCGGCAAACAGTTCCGCGCGCGGGTGCGCAGCGAAGGCCGCGGCGATG
>JAUPWC010000270.1 GCA_030916665.1 Verrucomicrobiota bacterium | reverse complement strand
TCTCCGGCACCGGCCGGCTCCACGTCGGCCCCGTCGACGCCGCGTCTGCTCCCTGCGCCGCAGGCTCTTCGGGGGTCGATTCGGGTTGCTGCGACGGGTCGACGTCGCCGATGTAGTACCGGTACGCGCGCGGCTCGCCTTCGCGGCGCAGCACGCCGCGCTTCGCGAGTTTGAACAGCAGCGCGGCGCACGTGTGGATGTCGTCGCTGCCGATGGCCTTGGCGATCCAGCCGGAGCCCGCGCCGGGCGTGGTGCGCACCGCCTCGATGAGCTGCTCGGTGATGGTGGTCGCGGGCGTCATGCGGCGGCCTCCTCGTCGAGGTCATCGTCGTCGCGCTGGGGAAAGATCGGCGCCCAGCTCGGGCCGATCGATGCCGCGCTGACGCCCTGCGCCGCAGGCCTGCCAGGGGTCTCGGCGCGGGTCTCGGCGCGGGGCTTGGCGGGGTAGTAGCGATAGGGCCGCGTCGGCCCCTCTCGGCGGAGCAGGCCATTGCTCGCCAGCTTGCAGAGCAGCGCGGAGCAGCTACCCTCGTTGTCGCTGCCGATGTGCTTGGCAAGCCAGGTGGCCTTCGCGCCGGGGTGCGCCGCCACGGCGGCGATGAGCTGCGCGCTGATGGTGCCGGGGCGTGTGCTCATGCCGGCGCCCCTTCGCGCACATGGCGCGCCGCCCATTCGGTATGCCCGCTCGCGGCGAGCGCGCTGCGGTCGAGCGTGCGTTCGGTGGTGGCGTCGACGACGCGCCAGCTGGTGCCCGGGCACGCGGCGGACAGCCAGTCGATGGCGCGCAGCACCTCGGGGAGCGTGGCGGCCTTGACGTCGCGCAGCACGCGCTTCCAGGCGCCGGAGTTGTTGGCGTCGATGTGGTAGATGGGGGGCTTCATGCGGATCTCCGGTTGGCGGCCTCGCGGGCGCGCTCGATGGCCGTCGCCCAGCAACGCAGGCAGGTGCCGTAGAGCGGATCGCGCAGGGCATCTTCGTAGCGCAGGCCGATGCGGCGCAGGCCGCTGCGGCGGTAGGCGATGTAGAGGGGCTCCTGCGGGGGCTCGGTGAGCGGGAGCGGGGCGGTGGTGGGGGTCATGGCTGCCGACCCCGCAGACGGGCAAGCGCACGGACCGCGCGAAGGTGCGCGCCGAGATTGGCGCCGTTGCGCCGCGCGCAGCGCTCGGCATAAGCGCCCCATATCAGCGAGCGCGTGCGCGGCTTGCGGTACATCTCGCGGCCGGTCATTGCGGCGGCTCCGCGAGGCCGCGCCAGGTGATCATCTGGTGCCGTGAAGGCACTCTCCTGTCTGCCGCGTCAGCAACGGTCGCCGCTTCGCCGTACCAGAACCGGCCATCCCATCGAGAGAAGTGCGGCAGCCCGCCGTGCTGCCGCTGATACACGCCCGGCAGCCCCGGCCACCATGACCCCGGAAACCACGGCGACAACTTCGGCACCGCGCTCATTCCGCCGCGCTCCGCGACCGCGACAGCGCCACCCCGCGCAGCTTGCCGACGCGCTTCGCCGGGCCTTGGCCGGGGTACTTCGATGCGTGCTCGGCGATGCCGCGCTCGATCTCGTCCTGCGTGAGGGGTTGTAGTTGCGAGCGCACCACCACGCCGTCGACGAGGGCCTCGTACACGACGGGGAAGGTTCTCAGGCAGTCGTAGTGCGGCCGCTGCCGCAGCGTGACGGCGGGCCTCACAGCGGCCACCAGCCGAAGCGGCGGAAGACCATGTACAGCACGCTGCCGGAGAGAGCGCCACTGATGCTGTAGAGGGCGATCGTGATGTAGAGCGTGATGCGCAGCTGGCGTCGGAGCCGAAAGATGCGGCGGCGCGTCGGCTCGCTCTCGCGGCCGAATACCTTGCGCTCGGGGGGGCGGGCGTTGTGCTTCTCGAGGAGCAGCAGGTCGCGGGGGTTCATGCGGCCACCTCGTGAGGTTGCAGCCCGAGGAAGGCGCGGCGGGGCATCGACCAGCGCTGGCCGCAGGCCGACAGCGTGTCGCACAGCTCGAACGAATGTTCTTCTGCGAGGCAATCGCGGGCTGGCGGGCAGGAAAAATCGGCCGTGATGAACGCCGCGTGCCAGGCGTCGCCGAACGCGGCGACGGCACCGCGGACCGACCCGGCCGGAAAAGTGGCGGGGCTCATGCGGCCACCTGCTCGGCGGTGCGGACGTGGACGCCGAGGCGCGTCCAGCCCTGCGGGACGACGGGCGACAGGCAGGTGCGGCACCCGTCGGTGATGAGGTGCAGGTGTGCCGCGTCAGCGAGGCGCGCGGCCTCGATGACCTCGGTGTCTGCGGGGATGATGGTGAGCATGTGGCGCCTCCCGTGAGCGCGGCGAGGGGTGCCGCGATGGGAGGAAAGTACCGGAGGTAATTTAATACGTCAACAGCCCCGGTAATGAAAAGACTACTCGACGCGATCTTTTTCGCGTGCGGCGGCTCGGCTCTGCCACTGGAGGTTGTGCGGGAGGTCGGCGCCACCGCGGCGCAAGGCGCGGATGTGGTCGATGACGTAGCCGGGGCACGGGCCGGCGTTCAGGCCGGTCGATGGGCAGGGGTGCTCGGCGCGGAAGGCCGTGACCGTCGCGGTAGACCGCTGGATGCGGCCGCGCTTGTCGCGGGCGAAGTCGCCGCGCTCGTGGTCGAGCGGAGTGCCTGGTGGTGCGTAGGGGTCGGCGAGCGATGCGCCAGACAGCAGAGCCGCGAAAAGCAGCCGGGGGACGAAGCTACAGGCGCGGCGTGCCGTCGCCACCGCGTAACGCGCGGGCCAGTGCTGCGCCGGTCTTGTAGCCGGAGATGCCGACGCCGGGAGGTGGCGGAAGTGCTTCGACTGTCGATCCGCAGTAGCGGCACACAACCGCCGCGCGCTGGATCGACTCGGCGCACTTCGGGCAGGGGCGCAGGAGTTCGGCGGCCTCGCGTGCTTGCGTCGCGGCCTCCTCGGCTGCACTGCTGCGTGCGCTCATGATGCCGTACACCAGGTGCAGTGGCAGAGTCACGAACAGCGCGGGCCAGAACGCGAACGCCGCCACGATGTGCAAGACGATCAGCAGTACGTGGCCCATCAGCCGCCCTCTTCGTCCTTCGTGCGCTTTGCCATGTCGGCCTTGATGCCCTCGATCATCGTGACGTAACGCGCCGCGCGCTCGCTGGCGACCAGCTCGCCGGCGCGTTGCCATCGGTACTGGATGAAGTCTAGCACCTGCTGCCGATCGGACTCCGGCAGCGCCGAGACGGCCTCCCCAATGGGGTCCATCACTTCGGTGCCGGCGATCTGCGTGGCAATCGTCGGGGAGAACGCCGACACGGGCACGCCGAGCCCACGTGCGAACTTGAGGGCCACGG
>JAUPWC010000269.1 GCA_030916665.1 Verrucomicrobiota bacterium | reverse complement strand
TCGTATCGTGAAACCTGTTCACGCGGTGATGCACCGGAAAGCCAAAGTCGGTCTTTTCAGTCCTCCACTCCACCGACGCGACCATGCGCTGGTCGCGGTGATCGAGGAGGCGCACCTCGCCGCCATCGAAGGCGGGCGCCTGATTCAGGAACGCCTCGACCGCCTCCGGCGCCGAGTCGGTTCGATGACCAGGGAGGAAAAGCCCCGCGCGGTTCTGCCGATAGATTTGATACCGGGCCACCGTCGCTACCGCGTCGGGGCTGGTGATGGATGATGTCGGGTGGTTCGTTTTCATGGATGAGTTGGGTTTCGCTGCATCCATCTCTGCGCCACCCGGCGTCATTCTCAATCGAGCGGCCCTGCCGAAATCGCGGGGCGATTCCTACACCGGATTCGGTAGGCTCCGAGCATCGGGCGAGGCACGCCGATCCATCACCGTGGAGTCATGCGACTCCCCACAAACCGAGCGGTGCCTGCGGACCCAAAGCGGCCGGAACCGGCCGACCGTCAGGCGAGGTCACTGCGGACTTCAGCTCCGCGAATCGCGCTGCGCGTGTGGCACGGCCTCGTCGGCGGGAGTCTTCACGGCCGGCGGTGTCGCGACTCGGCGTCGTCCCGAGCCGGGCGAGACCGTTGCGAAATTTCTCCGGTTTCATTCTCCCACTCATCAATCCGGTGGAGGCACAGAACACCCCGGGAGCGCTGCATGCGGTCATGGCTGCGAGCGGTCCGCGTTCTTCCGGGCAACGCTGCCAAGGCGGCACGTCCTTTTTTCCGGGATCGTTATTTCTGTCTCTGGCGGCCCCTCCAGCCGCGCCGCCGCTGCGCGGACAGGGAGCGTTCGGGTCCTCCTTGAAAGGAATCCCCCCAACCGTCCCCTCGTCCCGGCCGGCACCCCCGCCTTGGGGCGAGACAGCAATACCGCTCCTCAAAATCAAAAAAGGAACTATATGCCCTCCAAGACCGCTCAACCCGCCTCGCCTGCCAAGACCACCACCAGCGCCAAGCTGCCGGTGAAAACCTTCCGCCTCGGTCGGATCAAAGCCGCCGTGTGGGAGAACGAAGCCGACCAGAAGAAATTCTACAACGTGACCTTCGCCCGGACCTATGTGGACGACGCCAAGAACTATCACGACACCGACAGCTTCGGCCGTGATGATCTCCCGCTCGTCGCCAAGCTGGCCGACCAGGCCCACACGTTCATCTTCGACCGCCTCGCGGAACCGAAGTCCGAACAGAGCGAGTGACCCTCGCCCCCACGGCGGCCGGTAACCCCGGCCGCCTTTTTTGTGTCCTTCGGTGCCAAGCCACCAACCGATCGGCTATCGGACAAGGCTGAGCCCGAAATGCCATGGAGGCAGGAGTTCCTCTGTTCCAGGCCGCAGGCCCGTTGATCGCGCCCAGTCTGCGATCTGCTCTGGACGGGGACGAATCGAGAGATCGGGACCACGTGGCGTCACAACATCCGACCGCCAATGGATCACGAGCACCTGTCCTCCTGGACGAACAATGTCGCCCGCGACGCGGAGCAGGTCCAGCGGGTTCTCCGCATGTAGTATGTTAAAGAGGAGAACAGCATCAACGCTCTGTGCCGGAAGACCGAATCCGTCAGCGACCACGTCGCGCAACGCCAAAGACACGTTTCCCGCTCCGGCAGCGTCAGCGCGTGCCCGGGTGATTTCGATCATCGCGGGATCGATATCGAAGGCGTGAAGTGTCCCGCGGATGCGTCCCGCGACGGGCAATGTGAACGTGCCATAGCCGCAGCCGACTTCGACGACATCGCCGATCCGATGATCCAAGCCGAGGGCATGGAGGATCACATTGATATCGAACAGGCTCTCCCAATAAGCCTGCTCGGGCATTCCACTATCGCGCACTTTCATGAGATGCCACGATGCAGGGCACATATGCATATGCAACCGGCGGATATGCTCGCTTCGCTCGAATCTTCTAGCGACTGCCAGCCGCTGGTTTCGCCATTTTACACCCGGTCAAGGTAGTATCGCTGCGCGATCTCCACCTCGCGGAATCACTCCGCTTCCCCCTCGTTGGTCCCGCTGCGCAGGACACGGCCTCGGCGCTCCGTCCACCGCTTTGACTTTCGGGTGTGGGGCGAAAATCGCCAATCGGCAGTAGGCGATAAGGTCACGAGACGTGACGCACGCCCCACGGGCCGAACGGCATGAAACCATGTCCTGTGAAAATCCGTTCGGGGAAACGATTTACTCCTACTCCCGCGCCCAAGCCATCGAGGACGGCGTCCTCGTTGACCTGAGCCAAGCCGACTCCATCCGCCAACACTGGAAATACCCCTTCGCCTGCACGTCGGCGGTGTGGGCCATCATCGAGGAGGCGTTGCAACAGCCCGGCCAGGATGTCTCCGGCATCTGCCACGACATCTCCACCATGGCCAAGCTCGCCATCCGCAGCACGACGGACCCTGAGCTGGTCCGGTTCAGCGTCATCATCACCGGGCGGACGCATGCCCTGAAACTGCACATCGGCCCGGGCGACACCGCGGCCCCGGTCCTCACTCTCATGCTTCCTTACGAGGACTGAACGAAGGGGCTTCGGCCCCTTTTTTGCGCCTTCGTAAGGTCACGCACTGGCGCGCTCCGTTGGCGGAACTTTCGCCACGGCTGCGGTTGCCAGAAGACGGCGCTGGAATCCGGGATACTGAATCCTCTGCGGCGACACCCAGATATACCCGTGCTGAAGCGCATACAGCATGAGCTGACCTTTGTGATGCAGCTTCATCTTCGCCATGATCGCCTTCCGGTGCGTATTCACGGTGTAAGGCGAAAGCCCGAGCCGCTCCGCCGCCTGCTGATCGTCTGAGCCGTCCCCGATGACCGAGAGCACCATTTGCTCCTTCTCCGTGAGGGCATCGAGCGTGATGTTCTTCGGCCGTTTCAAATTCGGCAGCATGGTCGTGCTCACGTAGAGCCGGCGTTGCATCACCTCCTGCAACGCGGTCGGGAGATTCTCCATGCCCTCCGCGTGTCCATCGTAAAGCCCGTCGTAGCGAATGCTGCGCAGCAGATCAAAGGTGCGGGCATCCTTGCGCGACGTGAGCACGAGGATCGGCAGCGCCGTTTCGATAAAC
>JAUPWC010000268.1 GCA_030916665.1 Verrucomicrobiota bacterium | reverse complement strand
GACTGCGCGCGCCGAATGGTGGCGCATCTGCGGGCACATCACTGCCTCGCGCCCGGCTGGAGCCAGTCAAAGGGTGGCCCCAAACTCGTCGAGGAGACCTTGCTGGCCGAGTCTTGGAATCCGGCCTACGCCGGGCTCGGGCTCGACTCGGAAACTCCCGACCCGGCCTTCCTGAAGCCGGCGGTCGATGAACTCGCCAAGGCCGACACTTTCCGATGAAGCCCTCGACCCCGGCCAGTATCGCCTTGCTCGGGCGCACGGTGGATTATCGTCTCGTGCGGTCCAAAGCCGCCCGCAGACTGCGGGTGAGGGTGGGCCCAAACGGCGTGGAAGTCATCCGCCCCGCGTCCCGAAAGTCGGAAGAGGTAACTGATTTTCTCCATACTCATAGCGCGTGGATCACCGGCCAGCTGGATCGCGTGAGCCGGCTACGCGATATCCGCCGGCCGGGCAAACGCTCCGGTCAGGAAATCCTTCTTCGCGGACAACCAACAGCTGTGCTTGTTGAACGCCGGAAAGGTTGGTTGGCACCAAATCGCGTCACGCTCCGAAGCGGCCATCTGGTAATCATCCGTGGTGCGTCAGCGATGCCTGTCTCTGTCAGCCTCGAGAATTGGCTGCGTCGCGAGGCGAAGATGGCGATCCAGGGACACCTCGCCGAGGTCGCCCGCCGGCTTAAGCGTTCACCGCACAAGCTCTACGTCATGGATCAGCGGACGAAGTGGGGGAATTGCTCCGCCAAGGGCAACCTCTCCTTCAACTGGCGACTGATTCTGGCTCCGGACTTCGTGCTTCGCTACCTCGTCACGCACGAAGCAGTTCATCTGGCCGTGCCCGATCACTCCCATCGCTTCTGGCTGCTCGTGCGAAGCCTCTGCCCCGAAACTGAGCGCGCCAAACAGTGGCTCTCGGCCAACGCCGAAAAACTCCTGGTCGATCTGCACGGCCTCAAATTGCTTTGCGATTGAGTTGTGCATTGGTGGCTTCACCCGAAACGTTCCGCCTAAACGCCACCCCACACCCATGCGCCGCCGGCGGCCCGCGGTGGAAGTGGGGCGACCACTCGGGGATCGGGCCGAGATCCCGGCGCCAGGTGCGGTCGGGCTTCGGGGGGTGTTGCGAGGGCGTGCAGCACATCCATTGGTATCGCCTGAAGGACGGAAAGATTGTGGAGCATCGGGCGAATCGCGACGACCTCAGCATGCTGCGGCAATTGGGTCTGTTGCCCCCCGCTCCGCCCATGCCTGGGCGGTAGGGATGGTGAAGTCGGAACCTGATCTACACCGCGATCACGCGCGGACGGTAGAAGATCCTCGGCGGCGTCTGATCCGCCTGCCCCAACCCCGGGGAATGTATCCGGCATTGGCTGACTTCGGGTCATCGCCGGCATGAACATCGGGCCTGACCCTCGACTGTCCGCAAACTGAGCCGTATTTCCCGCTCGCCCCGGGCCGGCGCGGCCCTACTGCTCGCGGCCTTTATGTCCACCGCTCCTCGCGCCGAAGAAGCTCCCTGGCAGGCCGGCCTGCACAGCCTGCGCGCCCTGTTCCTGCCCGGGCTCGTGCTACAGGGCGTCGCGGTCGCCGTGGTGCTCGCCTACTACTTCGTGCCGGCCACGGCGGATTTTTTCGGGCACCTCGGCCGCTGGCAGGCGGAGGGTGGCTATGTGTTCTCGGCCGTCAGCACCGCGGTGTGCGGCGGGTTTCTGCCGTTTTTGTTCCTGCGCCTGCATCCCGACACCCGCGCCGCGAACCCCTGGCCGCTGGTCGTTTTTTTCGTGCTGTTCTGGGCGTGGAAGGGCGCCGAGGTCGATCTCTGGTATCGCATCCTCGCTCGGCTCTACGGCGACGGCAACGACGCCGGCACCGTTGTGCGCAAGGTGCTCACCGACCAGTTCGGTTTCAACCCGTTCTACGCCGCGCCGGTCGGCAATGCGTTCTTCGCGTGGAAGGACGCCCGCTTCCGCTGGGCGCCCGTTTGGGCCGACCTGCGCGCGGGCCGCTGGTATCAGCGCAGCGTGCTGCCCGTGCTCATCGCCGTATGGTTCCTGTGGATTCCGGTGACCGCGTGCGTCTATTCGCTGCCCTCCGCGCTGCAGATGCCGCTCTTCAACATCGTGCTCTGCTTCTGGTCCATGCTCTTCAGCCACATCACCGCCCGGCAGAACCGGCGCCCCGCGGAAAGAACGTAACGCAACAGAGTGAGACACCGTCGAGGAGCCACGACGGCCTACATAATCGTTCGGGCCGTGAGTTCCAATGCCGTCTGCCCCGTGATTCCCATAGTTTTTTTCGCCCTCCCAGATCATGTGAACCAGCACGATTGGCAAAATCAGGCCCCCAGCGCGGGCCGCAACCTTGCGCCGTCACGCGCGAGCTCCGTCCTTGGTCCCTGCGGTGCGCGGGCTCACCGCCTGTTGGCGGACCAGCTATTTTGCGCCGGATGCCGGCGGAGAGGTGTCGGGAAGAATGGTGACGCGCGAGGCGCGATCGCGAGTAAGGAAGGTCCGGGCGAGTTCGTTCAGCTCGGCCGCGGTAATGGACTCGAGATCGGAAACTCGCGTCCGCGCCCACTCCAGCATCTCGGGCCGCTCCTGCGCCCGGGCGAGCGCGGTGCCCCAGTAGTTGTTCGTGCGCTGCGCTTCGCGCGCGGCGGTCAGGACGGGCGCGCGGGCGCGCACGAGTTCGTCTTCCGTCACGCCGGCCGTGGCGAGGTCCTGGCCGGTGGCCAGGATCACTTCTAGGATGCGGTCCGCCTGCGCGGGATCCACCACACATCCCGATTGGAGGTGACCGTAGCCGGGGAAGGCGTCGCTGGCGAAACTCACGGCG
>JAUPWC010000267.1 GCA_030916665.1 Verrucomicrobiota bacterium | reverse complement strand
TCGCGCACAGCGAACCGTTTTGGAGCGCCGATGCCGGGCGCGTGCTCGTGAAGGAGCGACGCCGGCTCTACAACCTGGAGCTGGAGACGCGCTCGGTCGGCTACGGGAAGATCAACCCGGCGCATGCCACGGAGATCTTCATCCGCGAAGCGTTGGTCGGCGACACCGTGACTTGGCCTTTTGATTTTCTCGCCCACAACCGCAAGCTGCGCGAACAGGCCGAGGAGCGCCTCACCCGCCTGCGCAGCTCGGGCTACATGAACATCGACGAGGCGCTGTATCGGTTCTACGCGGCGAGGCTGCCGGCGGGTAGGGCGAATCCTCCGGATGAGCCGTCGGGAGCTGCGGCTCATCCGGACGACTCGCCCTACCAAGGCATCAGCAGCGTCCCCGAGCTGATCGACTTCGTCCGGCACCAGCAGACCACGAATCCGAAGTTCCTGTTTCTGCGCGAGGATGACCTGCGTGCGGCGGAGGATGAGGCGCACGATGCGGCGGCCTTCCCCGAAGCGTTGCCGATCAGCAACCAGGTGCTGCCGCTGACCTACGCCTACCAGCCCGGCAAGCACGACGACGGCGTGACCGTGCGCGTGTCGCTTGCCGAGGCAGAGGCGCTGACGCCCGCCGCGCTCGACTGGGCCGTGCCGGGGCATCTGCCGGAGAAGGTGGAACTGATGCTCAAGGCTCTCCCGAAGGAGCAGCGGCGCGATTTGATTCCGTTGACCGAGACCGCGCAACGGCTCGTGCGCGAGCTCGCGCTGATCTCCTCGCGTCCGAAGCAGCCCGCGCTGGCCGAGGCACTGGCGGAGCTGTTGCAACCGCGGCTCGGCGTGCGCATCGATCCGACGACCTGGTCGGCGAGGGGCCTGCCCGATCACCTGCGCGTGCGGGTGGAGGTGGTGGACGCGCAGGATCGCGTGCTGTGCGCCAGCCGCGAGCTCGGCGAGATCCAGGCGTTGCTGCACGACCGGCGCCGCGAATTCAGCCAGAAAGCCGCCACCGCGGAGAACGCCGCCTGGCGTGCCGCCCGCGCCAAGTGGGAGGGCGAACCGGTGGCCGAGTGGAAATTCGGCGACCTGCCGGTCTCCGTGCCGGTGGAGGAAAAACACGGCGTGCCCGTGCTGGCCTATCCGGGACTCAAGGCGCTCAACGCCGGTGTGGCGGCGCGGCTGTTCGCGACGCCTGAGGAGGCGGCGGCCGTGACGCGCGCGGGCGTCGCCCAGTTGCTCGAGACGCAGCTGCGTTACGACCTCGGCTGGCTGGAGAAGGATCTGCGCGCGCTGCGCATGCTCGGAGCGCTGACCGCGACGCTGGCCCCGATCGACCAGTTGCAGGACGATGCCCTCGGGTGCATCCGGCGCTGGGTGTGCCGGCGCGCAGTGCAGCCGCTGAGGACCGAGGTCTTTGCCATGATCCTCGCGCAGGCAAAACAGGACCTGCGCGCCTCCGTGCCGCGGCTGACCGACTGGCTGAAGGAGATTCTCGCGCTCCGCCTCGAGTTGCAGACACACGCGCAGCCTTACCCGAAGATGGCGGACGATTTGGCGGCGCTGCTGCCGGCGGATTTCCTGCGCCGCACGCCCTTCGAGAGGCTGAGACACCTGCCGCGCTACCTGCGCGGCATGAAGGCGCGCGCCGACCGTTGGAAACGCGACTCGGTCAAGGACGCCCAGCGCGCGGCCGAGCTGGCGACGTTTGTCACCGCGGCCCGCAAGCCGGCGGCGGCTGAGAGTGACTTTCGCTGGCTGGTCGAAGAGTTCCGCGTGAGCCTGTTTGCGCAGGAGCTGGGCACGGACGAGCCGGTGTCGGCGGTGCGGTTGAAGCGCGCCTTGGAGGAACTGGCACCCGGCGGGGCCAAACCCTCGGCACCCGCCCCGGCCACAGCCGCGGTGGTCGTGGCCCCGGCCGTGACGAGGAAGACCGCCCCGCTCAAGAGCCTCGGGGCGCTGGACCAGCTTTTCAAAAAATGAGCAGAGAATAGGCTTTGATGAAGCCGGGGGCGGGAGTATCTTCGGGTTCTACCCCGATACCCCAATGAATGACACTTCGATCTCCCATCTGCTGGAGGGCAAGGGTCGCGCCCTCCACACCGTGCCGAGCACGGTCACTGTGACCCAGGCGGTCCAGGAAATGAATCTTCACCGCATCGGCGCCATCCTCGTGATGAACGGCGCCAAACTGGCCGGCATCTTCACCGAACGCGACGTGCTCACGCGCGTCGTGGCCGCCGGGCTTGATCCGCTCACCACCCCCGTCACGCAGGTGATGACGGGCAACGTGCTCTCGGTGCTGCCCGAAACCACGGTGCAGCAGGTGATGGAAATCTTCGCCGAGAAGCGCTGCCGCCACCTGCCGGTCATGGATGCAGGCGACTTGGTCGGGCTGATTTCGATCGGAGATGTTTCGCGTTGGATGGCCAATCACCACCGCACCGAGGCCGAGTCTCTCCGTTCCTACATATCCGGCGGGCTCACGACGTGAGGCCCGCCGCCGGGACACTCCTGCTGGCAACCTTGGTTCTCAGCGGGTGTTCTTTGGTCACCGCGACCGTCGTTGGCACGACGGCGGTCGCAACGACGGCCGTGAAAGCCACGGCGAAAGTCACGACCGCCACCGTGACCACGACGGGCAAGGTGACGGCTTCGGCCATCACGTCGTCGGGCGACGTGGCTGCGCTTTCGATGGAATCGGCGGCCCGTCTGGCCCGCACCGGGATGGTCGTGCTGGTGGACGGCAGCTCCGGCGCCGTCACCGAGCTGCCCTGGAAAGAGGGCTTGGAACTCTATCAGGCCGCGCAGGCAGGGAGCCTGCGCGACGGTCTCAAGGCCGCGCGGATCTTTCGTGACCAGAAGATCATCAAGGCTGCCTTCAAGAAGGCGGTGGACCGCAAGCTGCGTCTGCACAGCGGCGATGTGGTCGAACTGCTGCGCTGAGCGCGAGGCGGCAGGGCACCACGCTGTCGCGGCGCTCCAGCGCGGCTACGGGCGGGTTGACGGAAGTCCGGTTGTATTTTGGGCGGAGCCCGCTAAGTTCTCAGGCATGAATTCCCTTCGACTTCTCTCTCTCGTGCTGGCGCTCGGCGCCGCCGTTTCCTTGAGCGCCAAGCTCGTCACCAAGTCCGTGGCCTACGAGCACGCGGGCGTGAAGCTCGAAGGCTGGCTCGCCTACGACGACGAGAAGGTGAAACCCGGGGCGAAGGCCGCCGGCGTGCTGGTGATCCCGGAGTGGTGGGGCCTCACCGAGTATCCCAAGGGCCGGGCCGAACAGCTCGCGAAGATGGGCTACGTGGCCTTCGCCGCCGACATGTTTGGCGCGGGCGTCGTGACCGACGATCCGAAGCGGGCCGGCGAACTGGCCGGTCAGTTCTACGGCAAGCCGCTCATGGCCGAGCGCGCGCGGGCCGGGCTCGACCAGCTGGTGGCCACCGGACTGGTGGACGGCGCGCGCGTGGCGGCCATCGGGTACTGCTTCGGCGGCTCGACCGTGCAGGCGCTGGCGTACACCGGCGCGCCGCTGGCGGGCGTGGTGAGTTTCCACGGTGGGCTGATCCCCGTGCCGGCGGACGCCGCGGCGAAGACCAAGGCCAAGATTCTCGTGTGCCACGGCGCGGCCGACGGATTCATCTCGGCGGAGGAGCTGGCGGGTTTCACCAAGGGGATGAACGACGGCAAATTCGACTA
>JAUPWC010000266.1 GCA_030916665.1 Verrucomicrobiota bacterium | reverse complement strand
TGCAGCATGAGCACGATGTTCGACGGTGGGGGTGGCGAATGCGGCATCAGCGCACCTGCGTGCGTCGTGCGCATCAGATCACCTCCAAGTCACCGCACAGCACCCACTCGTTCTCTCCGGTATGGATCAGGGAGACCACGCCGTATTGGCCCGCAATCGTGGGCCCGAGAGCGTCCCGCACGTTCACTGTGACGCCACTTTGGCCCACGATACCGACTGCGCCGGCGCCGGCCTGCATGATCAGCACCGACACGTCTTCGCCGTTGATTCCGAGCTCGGTATCGCCAGGCACGGTGATGATCACCGGGCCTGAGTTGTGCGTGGCCTTGACCCCGTTACCAAGATCGGCAGACGTCAGCGCGTAGTCGGTTGCTGCCTCGGCCCACGTGAAGGTGTCGGCCACAACCGTGACCGCGTTGGCGTTCTCGCCGGTGCCGCGGCTCGCGGTGAGGTTGCGACCGAAATTGACCGTGTCGACGTTCGGCAGGCCGAGGTCTGTGCCTTGGTTCTGGAACTGGATGTAGTTCGGAAACTCGTCCGAGGCTTGCGGCGGGAAGCCGGTGGCTGGCGTGATACCGAAGCTCATGTCATCTCCCCACGACGAAAGCGCGCGGCCGCGCACGCATCGAGCCGGTGTTGTAGGCGCGTTGCACGTCGGCCTTGCCGTTGCTCACGCACGAGTTCCAGATCTTCTCGTACTTCTCGGCCATGTTCGGATCGCTCCACGGCTGGCCGGGGATGCGCAGGAGGTGCATGAGTGCGCCGGCCTCGATGCCGCTGCTGAACTTGCGCAGCGGCTCGGCGGGCACCTGTGCGACGCCGTCCTTGGGCTGCAGGATCACGCTGACGGTCAGGTTGTAGACCGCGTCCGGGATCGGCCACAGCGCGAACTGCGCCTCGGGCAAGTAGGCGTACTGCCGTGGCTGCATCGGCTGGTTGTTCGGGTCCCACCCGCTCGAGTCGCCCGGCACGATCGCGAACGTGCTCGGTGAGCCGGGCACTGTCGCCACGCCGGACATCGCGCGGATGTTGACGATCTCGAGGTAAGGGTCGCTGCCCAGGCTGTAGGTCTGCGTGCCGTCGATCGTGGCTCCGGTGACGGTCTGCCGCAGCCACTGCGTCTCGGCGCACCAGTCGCGAAACGCCTTGACGTACATGCGCCGCAGCGTCGTGCTGGGGGCCTTGCGGACGTTGACTGCGATCGTCGCCAGCTGATCGAAGACGTTGACGAACGTGGTCATGACACCCCCGGCGATTGCGCGACCTTGGGCGCCAGTGCCACCTGGGCCTGCGACTTGAGGCCCAGCGCCAGGCGCCACTCGTTCGTGTACGCGCTGGTCTTGGTCAGATCCTGCTTCTTGCTGTTCTTGGCGTAGGCCTTGGCCAGCACGAAGTTGGTCAGTGCGTTCTGGTAGCTGTCAGGCACCGGGATGTCCTCGCCGCTCGACCCGGTCAGCGCAGGCGGCACGGCGCCGTAGGTCACGCGAAGGCGGCCGGCGCCGTCGTTGGGAGGGAACACGTAGTAGCGCCGCGGCGTGCGCGGGTCGGCTGCATAGTTCTCCACCTCGGCCTGCTGCGTGGCGGCCGGCCAGAACCGGTTCTCCTCCTGCAGCAGCGCCAGGTCGGTCTGGGTGACCGTGCGGCCCGTGGCCTCGTTGTCGGTGGCGTCGATCAGCGCGACGCCGTCGGCAGGCAGTTCCTGCGCGATCCCTGCAGCCAGCGTCACGAAGTCGCGCACCGGGTACATGTCGGGCTTGACGAAGGCCGTGGCACGCAGGGCCTCGTTCAGGTAGCCCAGCAGTTCAGCGCGCGACCAGGTGCGGCGAGCGGTGTCCAGCAGCGTCACGCTGACGCTGTCGAGGATGGTGTCGACGCTCACCGCCATAGGTCAGTCCGCCAGGCTGCCGTGCTGCTTGGCCAGCGCGCGGAGCTCGGCGCGCAGCGCGTTGTGGTGCTTCTTCGGGTCCAGCACGACCTGGTACTCCGTGGCCGCGAAGGCGACCATCTCGTCCACCGAGGCCTTGCCGATGTCGAAGGGTTCCGAGTCACCGGAGTCGATGACGCGGGCTGCCAACGTGGCGCCTTGCGTCTCAAGCCACTTCATGCGCTCGTCGTGCGTCGCCTTGGGCGAGCCGGTGAAGATGCGGTAGTTCTTGCCGGCCTTCAGATCGTCGCGCAGCGCGCCGACGTTCGGAAACAGGCGACCGTCCTTCACGTTGATGAGGAACGGGTGCCGCTTGTCCTGCTTGAACTTGGGGCTCTTGCCGCGGGCTTGAACGACTGCGGCTTCTTGGGCTTCGGTGATCATCGGGGGTCTCCGGGGTGATCGAAGGGACGTGGAAAACCGGCGCCCGAAGGCGCCGGTTCAGGGCTGCCGGCTCAGGAGCCGGTGGGCGAAGTGCCCGGCGTGTACGCCGGCCGCTTCATCTTGCCGGCCTCGCCATTCTTCTGGCTGGGGCCGAGCGGGGGGTGCGGGTAGCGGGCCTTGGCCTTGCCCGACGCCTGCGACATCTCCTTGGAGATGGTCTCGGGCGGCACCTTGACGGCGTAGTTCGCGCCGTAGGGGTTGCTGGTCTTCATGCGGATTCTCCTGGGTTGGGTGCGGACAGGACCCTTGCGGGCCCTATCCTACACCGTTCACTTCTTGATCACGGCCGTGCCGACGTACGACGGGCCGATGACTTCGTACCCGAAGACCATGAGCCCCCGGATGATGTAGCCGAAGTCGTTCGGGTTGTCGATCATCTGGCACTCGACGATCTGCGACGCGAACGTCAGGCCGGCCGAGTGGCCGAACATGGCGTACGAGCCGGGGCCAGGCGAGGTCTGCGTGAGCAGGTTGCGCGACTGGTAGATCGTGAAGCGGTCGATCTCGCCGACCTTGCCGTTGCGCAGGATCGACACGCCGTCGCCGGCCAGCGACGCGATGCGCAGGTCCGACTTCTTGATCAGCGCGATCGCCCACGGCGGCAGCACGAACCAGCGGCCTTCGTCGCTGACGTTCTGCTCGTCGAGCACCGTGCCGCAGTCGACGATGAAGTCGACGACGGTGGCGGCGGTGATCTGCCGCGGCGTGGTGGAGTCGCCCAGGTTGATGTCGTTGGAGTCAGCGCCCGCGGAGGGACCTTGGTTGTCCGCAGACACGTCTGCCGGGATCGTCACCAGCATGTCGGCGTCGGCCGCGATGCGCAGCTGGATCGAGCCGTCGTTGGCGAAGATGTCCGCCAGGTCCAGGTCCGACTGGCGCGAGTCGACCGTCGACAGGGCGACGGCAAACGACTTGGCCTGGTCGATCGCCAGGGTCACCGAGTTGTTCGTCGGGTACTGGGCTGAGAGGCCCGCGCCGATGACGTAGTCGGAGACGGTGACGTCCGGGATGGTGCGGATCTTGACCTGCGCGCCGAAGCCCGCGATCTCGCCCTCGTAGTCCGTCGACGCGATCTCGCCGAAGACGGTGGTCTTGTAGAACTTCTCGACCAGCTTGCCCGAGTAGATCTCGGGGTCGAAATTGATGGTACCGCTCGGACCATAGTCCGGGATACCCGATGCACGTGGAACGCCTGCCATGATTGGCTCCTTTGTTTGGCGCTACTGGTCACCGACCAGCACGGAGCTTCAACCTTGCTTCGAACGTCACACGCTCTTTGTCCGTGACCTTGCCGAGTGCGGCCCGCTTGTAGAAGTCCTTGATCTCGGCCTGCGTGGACGGGCGAAGATCCTGGGCGTTCGGCTGCGGCGGGGGCTCTGCCCCTGGTGCCGCGCCGCTACCGCTGGGCGCAACCGGAGGTGCCGGCAGTTCCTTCGACTTGAGCCACTTCTCGACGACATCGGCCACCTTGTCTGCCCGGAGGGCGGTGACGTGTTTCGTCAGAATCTCTTGCCGTTGGATCCCGGTCTCGGGGTCCTCTTCCATCAACCACGTCAGCCAGCCCGGATCCTTGTCGATCTCGGCCATGTTCGGGATGCGCGATTCAAGCGCCTCCGTGAATGACTCCTTGCGCAGTCGAAGCTGTTCAGCCGCGTCGGCCTGGCGTTGATCTCGCAGGGGTTTGATTTCCTGCTCGACCACCGTTCGGGCCTGCTTGGTCGCTGCCGCCAGCGCCGCTTGCGCGATCGCACGTGCATCCTCTTCGCCGATGTCCTTGATCTGCTCGGGCGAGAAGAACTCGCCCAGGTCGATCTCGTTCGCCGGCGTGCTGGGGATCGCGGTCTTCAGGGTTCGGACCTCGTCCTCCAACTCGGTAATCCGCCCACGGAGTCCAGCCAGTTCGGCGCGGTGCTCGTCCTCACGGACCCGGAGACGGCCTGCGGTCGCGTCGAAGCGTTGCTTCCAGTACGCGGGGTCGCTGTGTCGCGGGTCGGCGGGCGGCGCAGGGGGCGTCGGTGCTGCCGGATTCGGGTTGGCGGGGTCTGCGCTCGACGCGGGCGTCGGCAGCGCGGGATCAGGTGTCTCCGGTTCGCTCCGTGCCTTGATGCGTTCCTCGATTGCTGCGGATCGCTTCAGGACGGCGCGGGGGAGGCGCGTTTCGTTCTTGGCTGGTGAAGCCTGCATTTGGGTCTCCGAGATCCAGGGCCACCATCAACGGGTGTCTGGGGAACCGGTTTTGCAGGAGGCCGGGGCGGCGAGTCCAGCGATCACGCAGCGTACGGAGTCCGTGAGGTGACGGGGCGTACGTTGCGGGTCAGCTTCTGCTGTGCCTTGGTGATGTCGCCGATCAACTCGGCGAGCTCAAGTGCGCGGCCCTGGAAGCGGTAAACCTCTTCACCGGTCGAGGAGCGCAGTGCTTGATCACGTTCAGCCAGCTTGGCTTGCAGCAACCTGAGCAGATACTGGCCATCGGGGCTCTTGTGGAACCGATCGAAGAAAGCCAGATCGTCATTGCTCAGGTGCATGGCGACGCATTCTAGTCTTCTTCCGCGAGATCCTTCAAGAGCCTGCGGGTAATCTCCTCGGCGCGGAGCCGATTCATCTTCTCTTGGGCAAGAGTGCTGCGCAGCGCGTTGACCTGGTTCTCCAGCGCCTTGACCATCGCCGCGGTAGCCTTCTCCATCGCCGCGATCTGCTGGTCTTGCGCGTCGATCTTGAGGACCAGCGAGTTGACCTTTGTCACCAACGCAGGCATCCGATCGTCGACCGGAGGCGCCGGGGCTGCCGAGGCCGCCGGGGGTTCTACAGGTGGCGCACTGGGTGCTTCGCTGGGCGCGACCAACGCCAGCTTGCGCGCGCCCTTGACCTTCGGCACCGGCACGTCCGGCGCGGGCACGTCAGGCACCGGCTCCGGCGTTACCGCGGCCAGGTCGGCGGCCACGCCGCGCGCCAGCAGTTCAGGCTTGGGCGCCGGCGGCGCGTCCGGCATGTTGGTGATCTCGGCCGGCAACGGCTCCGGCGGCTCGGGCGCGGTTGTTTGCAGGCCGCGCCGGCGCACGTTCGGGTAGCCGAGGTACTTGGCCGACAGCAGGTCGTCTGCGCCCGACGACACTGTGATCGTGACGGTCGAACCCTCGGTGGCCTCAGCGCCGCCCGCAGGCGCTTGGCTGATGACATCGCCGGCCGCGACCGTGGTCGAGGTGGCCGTTTCGACCGCGACGACGAAGCCTGCAGCCTCGAGCGCCGCGACGGCGGCGGCTTGGCTCAGCCCGCTGACGTCAGGGACGACCGCCGCGGCCGAGGACTGCCATGCGGTGCCCTGCCAAGCACCGACAGCCCACGCGCCGGCAGCCCATGCGGTCACGGCGCGCCGCCCCAGTTCGTCGTGGTGCTGCCGTTGGCCTGCACCGGGTCAGCGATCACGTGCGTGATGTTGGCGTTGACCGCGTTGGTCGCGCCGAACGTCAACTGATCGGTCTTGGCCTTGATCGCGGCCACCTCGGTGTCGATGTAGCCCGCCACCGTCGACAGCGCAGCGGCGGTGGCCAGCGTGCCCAGCTGCGTGTCGAGGTTCGCCGCGGCAAGCCCAACCGCGGACCGAGTGCCGGCAGCGTCCAGCGGCGCCGTGTAGGCGCTGGTGAGCAGCCGCAGCGCCACCGAGGCCAGCACCGCGGCGACGTCGGCCGAGATGCTCGCTCCGGCGGGCGCGCCGAGCCGGGCCATGATCGCATCGGTCGCAGCGATGATCAGGGACTCGTCGGCGGGGTCCGTTGGCAGGTTGGTGGTCTTGGCGTTGATCGCGGACAGCTGCGTGTCGAGGTTCGCCGAAGCGAGGCCCACGGCGGTGCGCACGCCAGCAGCGTCAAGCGTAGACAGGCCTGACTGGATCTCGGCCACGGCATCGGTCGCGAGCGCCGAAGCGGTGAGCGTGTTTGCGTTCATGGTCCCGACGGTCACCGCCGCCGTCACCGATGCGACCGCGCCGCTGACGCTGGCGACGACTTGGTCGACGTCGATGTTCGTGCCCGAGAGGTTCTGCGCGGTGGCCGGGCTGCCGATGTTGGCCCAGTCGAGCCCGGCCTCGCCGCCGGCGCTGACGTCGAGCGTGCGCCCGGCCGTGGTCGGCTTGAGCGCTGCCTCCTTGCGGATCGTGAACGAGGCGACAACAGCGCCTTGCACCGACACGCCGTCGACCGTTCCGTTTGCGATGACGATGTCGAAGCACGACCCCGCCGAGTAGAACGTGCCGTCGGCGCTGGTATCGATCGCAAAGTGGTTCAACCCCGGGAAGCCGTCGAAGTCGGTCGTCAGCGTCACCCCGGCCGTGCTCTGCGTGGTGCTGCCGTCCTTGTAGACCGCAAGGCCCGGCCCCGAACCGCCGCCCAGCGTGAACGGCGCGCCCGTGCTCGGCTGGTAGGTGGTGAACTTCCCGTAGAGGATCGTCGAGAGGTCGTAGTCGCCGAGGTGCTTCATGATTCAGCCTGCGAGGGGTTGCGCCGCGCCGCCGCCGCGGCCTGACAGCGGGTTGAAAACAAGACCGCCGCCACCTTCGGTGAACGTGGCATAGATGTTCATGCCGCCCGAGTACGTGCCGTCAGTGCCCGGCCACGTAGCGGGCGGGCTAGCATAGCTGAACGTGCCGTTGGCCATCAACGCGTCGACACCACTGTCGTCTTTGGCGTAGTAGGCAGGGAAGTTGTCGGCGACGACGCCCAGCCAGTAGTACGTGCCGTCAACCAGGCTGAGTGAGGGTGCGGCGACAGTAATCGGTCCCCCGCCACCGGAGCCTGAACTGACGCCCGGATCGGAAACCGCCAGCAAAGCATCGGGCGCCCCGGCGTTGTCCGAGAGGACGACCAGCTTGAAGTTGACCGAGGCCGACGTGCTGGGTCCGAACCACGTGGTCAAGCTGTCGAGCGTGCCGCCGCCAACGCACTGGTAGCGCGAAACCAAGCACCGGCTGTCGGACCCCGGAAACTCCCCGGTCCCCCGTGTGGTGTCGCCGAAAGTAGCCATCGTTCAATCCTGCCGGCGGGCGATCAACCAACCTTTGTGGATGAGCCGGTTGTGGGTGGTGATGTCCGTCATGAAGAGGGATTGCCTGCCAAGTCGAAAAGGCTGAACCACCCCGCTGCTACTGCAGGGCGGGAGGCGAGCTTGCAGAGTGTGACGCGCTGCTTTGCGCTACGCGCGATGTCGTGACCGGATAGAACAGCCATGACGGCTCCTGCTCACCTTGAAGGCGCCCGCGCAAAGGTTGGGTGAAACCTGTGTGCGGGGCCTTGCTCAGACCACCGGGGCAGCCGGGGCGTCCGGCACCAGGTCGTCGACGACGGTGATCTGCGCCTTGAGCGCATCCACGGCGGCCTGCAGTTCGGGCGACACGCCACCCTGGCTGTCGATGATGACCTGCAGGTCGGCGACCTTCTGCAACAGCGCGGAGGTTTCCGTGCCGATCTTGGTGACCTGGGCGGTGACGTTCGCGATGTCCGCGGCGAGTTCAACTTGCGTTGCCATGATGAGTTCCTTGATTTCGTTGAGGGAGGTTGCGATGCTCGCGTCCACCGGGAAGTGGTGGTACACGTTGACGGTGATGCTCATGATGTCGCCTTCGCGCAGAGGGTGACTTCGGTCAGCGGGCCTCCGTCAAGAGGCAAGTATACGGACCCCTTCACGACGATCTGTGACACCGTGTTGTTGCACTTCGCCCCGACCGCGGCTTTGCGCGTCGTCAAGCCGGTGAGCCGGCCGCTCGCGGCGGTGAAGATCGTGCCACCGCTGGCGCGCCACGTCTCGACCGTGACTGGTGTCGGCGGCGTGCACGGCCGGGTGATCGGCTGGCCGGGGAACGGCGCCAGGCGCACGCCCTCGGTACAGGCCGCAAACAGCAGCGACTCCCAGTTGAACCGGTCGATGCTGCCGACGGGCGGGATGAGTTCGCGCGACTTGATCGCCGCGTTCAGTGCGGCCAAGGGGTCCGGCGCAGCGATGATGGCCTGCGCCATGTCGATCAGCGCGTCGGCGTTGACCGTGCGGTACTTGTCGAGCACCGCGTGCGTGTAGAGACTCCAGACCTCGGTGCCAGTGGTCGGGCTGAACGTGCCGGTGGGGCACCAGATCGCCGACCAGGTGCCGCCCAGGCGCGCGTCGGCGCCTTCCATCAGGCCTTTGCCGCTCAGGTTGATCGGCACCCACGGGCTCTGCGGGAAGCACGCCGCCCCGCCCGCGTGTGCGCTACCGCACAGAAGCATGAGGCTCAGGGCAAGCGCGCGGATCATGCGAGCTCCCCGCCGACCAGGTTGCCTTCTTCGTCGTACTCGTAGCGGATCTTCTTGCCGGGCTTCTTCTCTTCGCCCTTGGCCTGCATGGCTGCCTGCACGGCCTGCTTCACCACGTCGGCGATCAGGTCGCGCTGCTTGTTCTGCGCGTCGCGGGCCGCGTTGGCGGCGTCGCGCTGGATGTCGATGCCGCCTTGGACCTTGATCGCTTCGATCTTCAACTGGTCCTTGCGCTCCTCGGCCTGCTGCATCATTGCCATCTGCTCTTGCTGCGCCTTGGCCTGCGACTCCATCTGCTGCGCCAACTCCTCGTCGGTGGGCACCACCTCGTCGACCGGCAGTTCCATCGCGGCGGCCGTCTCGCGCAGCAGCGCGGCGCGGTAGCGCGAGGTGATGATCTGGCTGTCGATCGGGTTGGCCGTCAGCGTCAGGAACTGGATGCGGCGTTGCTGGGCAGACTCGCGGATCAGGATCGCCGCGGCGCCGCGCGGCACCACGATGTTGTCGCCCTTGATGCTCTCGTCGGGGTTGTAGAGCATCTCGTTGTTGAACGTGTCCTCGATGGTCGGGGAGATCACGTTCATGTCGATGTTGCCGATGGCACGCCGCAGGCCCTTGGCCGCGTTGTTCATCAGCATGCTCAGGCCCGTGGCCGTGTCGGCGCTGCCGCCGGCGCGCTCGTTGCCGTAGGTGTAGCGCGGGATGCCGGTGGCGTCGTCCGCGCGGATCTCCCACTTCTCATAGGTCTGCATCAGCGACTGCGCGCGGTCATCCGGCTGGAAGAAGCCGATGCCGGGGTTGACGCCCTGCGTCGGGTCCGACTTCAGCTGCCACATCTTCCACGGGAACATCTCCATGGTCTGCTCGCCGTCGGCGAACCGGTCGGCGTGCACCCAGACCTGCGGACCCGAGGCCATGGCCATGTTGTCGGCCAGTGCGCACGCGATGGCGTTGCACATCTGCTGCGGCGTGGCCGCCAGGTCAGGGATGCTGCGGCCCCAGAAGGCGCCGGGCACCTCGTCGTAGCAGGCCTTGCGGTAGGGGCGCTCGCCCAGCGGGTGCGGGTTCAGCGTGGCGTAGAGCACGTAGCGGCCGCACAGCAGCACGTTGCACTCGTAGTCGCGGGTCTCGTCCTCGATGCCCTTGACGCCCCACATCATCAGCTTCCACCCGGGCACGCTGCCCCAGTAGTTCAGCGCGTCGATGACGCCCGGGGGCGACAGCCACATGTACAGCGTCTCTTGCTCAAGCCGCTGCCGCTCGGCCTCGGTCCAGAGCCAGCCCTCGAGGTGGCCGTTGCTGTAGTCCTTGAGCGCCGCGTCGATCTGGTCGTCCTGGTAGCCCGGCAGGCCCTTCAGGTCGTACAACTCCTCGCGGCGGAAGCGCATGCGCTCGATGAAGTCGCCCTGCTGCGGCGACTTGCTCGACGGCGCCGGGTAGGCATCGAACGGACTGACGCGCTCCCATGTCGGCGCGGCCTCGTTCTTCACGATCGGCTTGAAGCCCGCACCCCACTGCAGCGTCTTGTGCCGCGTGTAGATCGGGCCCTTGAGGATGGCTGCCGGGTAGGTGACGAAGTCCTCGACGAAGGCGTCCATGGCCTGCTCGTACTCGCCTTGGGCGAGCCGATCGGCGATCTGCCGCTCCATGCGGGTCGCGCGCTTGCGCGCCATCTTGGCGAGCGTGGCCTCGGCCTCGTCGCGCAGCTTCTCGCCGATCTCGGCGACCAGCGCGCGGAACTCGTCGGGCGGCATGATCTCGCCGGTGGCCTGGCCCATCTCGACCATGGCTTGCTTGGCCTGCGCCACCGCCTTGTTGACCACGGCCACCTTGATCGGCTTCGGCAGGTCGGGGATCGGCGTCGGCTCGACACCCCACGGCTGCTCGCCGGCGGGCAGCACGATCTCGCGGATCCACGCCGAGGCCGCGCGACACTTCACCTCGGTGAGCGGCGCCCAGACGATGTTCATGCCGCCGTTGGCCGCCTGCATCGCGCTGATCTGCGCGGCGCTGTAGACCCCGCGGCGGGCGCGCAGGTCGGACAGCAGCTTGATGTCGATGCGGACCTTGGACAGCTTGTTGCGGGCCCAGGCCAGCCGGACGTGGCC
>JAUPWC010000265.1 GCA_030916665.1 Verrucomicrobiota bacterium | reverse complement strand
TCGCCACGGATTGACAGGCATGAATTTCACAGAGGTCACGGAGAGCACGGAGCCATGCCTCAAGGTGGAACGCGCTGACCCCAGCGCGTTGCGGCAAAGCCGCCCGAACCAGCGCCTTGAGGTCAAGTCGCTCCACCCCTGAAAACCGCCCGCTTCATCCGTGCCCATCCGTGCCACCTGTCAGCCATCGTGTCAGCTGAAGGCCTGGCGACGGCTGATCCGTGGCCAAAAACCTGCCCTATCCTTTCGTGTATTTGATGTATTTCGTGGTTAAAATTGGCTGCCTCAGCCTGCTCCACCCAGCTCCTTCCGCACCCACGGCGCCACCTTCGTCCCGAGCAACTCGATCGCGCGCATGATCTGCACGTGCGTGAGCAGGCGGTTGTCGATCAGCACCGTCAGCCGGTCGAGGCCGCCGAACCACTGGCTCTCCTGCACGATCTTCTCCGCCACGGCCTCCGGGTCACCGACCAGCAGCGCGCCCAGCTGGCTGCACTGAGCGTCGAACTGCCCGCGCGTCGGCGCCGGCCAGCCGCGCTCGCGACCGATCCGGCCGAAGGCATCGCGATAGGCCGGCCAGAAGATCTCCGCCGCGTCCGCCGTGGTGTCGGCGATGAAACCGATGTTGTGCACGCCGACAAAGGCCTGCTCCGCCGGGTGCCCCGCCTGCTGCCACGTCTGCCGGTAGAGATCCACCAGCGGACGAAACTTCCGCGGCGAGCCGCCGATGATGGCCACGATGAGCGGCAGCCCGAGCTTGGCCGCGCGCACGACCGATTCCGGCGTGCCGCCGACGCCGATGAAGACCGGCAGCGGGTTCTGCACCGGCCGCGGATAGACACCTTGCCCCGTCAGCGCGGCGCGGTGCTGGCCCGACCAGTGGACCTTAACCTGGTCGCGCACCTTGAGCAGCAGGTCGAGCTTCTCCGCCGCCAGCGCCTCGTAGTGGTCCAGGTCGAAGCCGAAGAGCGGGTAGGATTCGATGAACGAGCCGCGCCCCACGATGATCTCCGCGCGCCCCTGCGACACGAGATCCACTGTGGCGAACTGTTGGAACACCCGCACCGGGTCGTCGGAGCTGAGCACCGTAACCGCGCTGGCCAGCCGGATGCGCTTCGTCCGCGCCGCGGCAGCAGCCAGCAGCACCGCCGGTGCCGACGACACGTAGTCCGGCCGGTGGTGTTCGCCCACGCCGAAGACATCGAGACCGACCTGGTCGGCCAGCACGATCTCCTCGAGCAGTTCCTGCACCCGCTGCGCATCCCCCGGAGGCCCCGGCTGCGCCGTCGCGACAAATGTATCCACCCCGATTTGCATCCGAGCGATATAGCCCATTCCCACCTTTTCGCCAGCGGTCGCATACAGCACCGATCACACTCAACCCAAGAGCCGCCTTGTAAAGCAGCGACAGGTGGCCCCCTCGACCACATTTCGCCCACCCTCCAACAAAAAGGCGTTTAGCTGAGCGGACTGCGTGGGTTCGTTCCACCGCCTTGAATCCGTGCCCTTCCTTTTCGCTTGGGGCCAATGACCTGCCTCAGCCCATTCGTGTCCCCCGTGTATTCTTGGCTATCAGCGGGCCATCACTGCCCAGCTAACTAGACCTCCGAATAGCTCACAAGTTTTCAATGGAAGGCTTACTTACTTACGTTCACGTCGGAGCTAACATATCGCCCCATCCCAACTGCGCCATTGCCTTGCCGGGGCGGTTGGCCCTTTGATGGGACGGAATGTCAGTCGAGACCAACCCTCCCGCACCTGCTCCCAGCGACTTCATCCGCGACATCGTCGCCGGCCACGTCGCCGAGAATCGCTACGCCAAGATCGTCACGCGCTTCCCGCCCGAGCCCAACGGCTACCTGCACATCGGTCATGCCAAGTCCATCTGCCTGAACTTCGGCATCGCCCGCGAACACAACGGCCAGTGCAACCTGCGCTTCGACGACACCAATCCCGTCAAGGAGGACGTCGAATACGTCCAGTCCATCACCACCGACGTCCAGTGGCTGATCGCCGGCTGGGCCGACCACTGCCTCGGTTTCAAGCCCCAGGGCGCGCATCCCGCCAAGGTCACCAGCAACGGTCAGCCCGATTACTACCTCGGACCGGTCGCGCCGGGCGCGGACAGCGAGGCGTTTTTCGCGAGCGACTACTTCGACCAGCTCTACGAATACGCCGTCGAGCTCATCAAGCGCGGCAAGGCCTACGTCTGCGACCTCAGCCCCGAGGACACCGAGAAATACCGCGGCGCGCCCGACCGCCCGGGGCAGGACAGCCCCTTCCGCAACCGTTCCGTCGCCGAGAACCTCGACCTGTTTCAGCGCATGAAGGCCGGCGAATTTCCCGACGGCGCGCGCTCGCTCCGCAGCAAGATCGACATGGCCTCGCCCAACATGTGGCTGCGCGATCCGCTCCTTTACCGCATCCGTCACGTCGCCCACCACCACGCCGGCGACAAGTGGTGCATCTACCCGCTCTACGATTACGCGCACTGCCTCAGCGACTACCTCGAAGGCATCACCCACTCCATCTGCACGCTCGAGTTCGTGGACCACCGCCCGCTCTACGACTGGGTGCTCGAATCCCTCGGCCTGCCCCGCGCCCTGCCGCACCAATACGAGTTCGCGAAGCTCAATCTCGCCTACACGCTCGTCTCGAAGCGCAAGCTGCTTACGCTCGTCACCGAAAAGGTTGTGACCGGCTGGGACGACCCGCGCATGCCCACGCTCTCCGGCCTGCGCCGACGCGGCATCCCGGCCAGCGCGCTCCGCACCTTCGTCACCGGCGTCGGCGTGACCAAGTTCGACTCCCTCACCGAGGCCGCCGTCTTCGAGAACGCCGTCCGCAACGACCTCAACGCCACCGCGCAGCGCCGCCTCGCCGTGCTCAAGCCGGTGAAGATCGTCCTGACGAATCTCCAGCCCGGCGAGGTCGTCGATTGCACCGCCACCAACAACCCGCAGGACGAGAACCCCACGACGCGCAAGGTCGCGCTCACGCGCGAGGTGTTTATCGAGTCCGACGACTTTGCCGAGGTCCCGCCGCCGAAGTATTTCCGCCTGAAACCCGGCGGCGAGGTGCGCCTGAAATACGCCTGCATCATCAAACTCGACGAGATCTTGAAGGACGCGTCCGGCGCCATCACCGAGCTCCGCTGCACGGCCCAGCTCGACACGCGTTCCGGCCAGCCCAACGCCGACAAGAAGGTCAAGGGCACCATCCACTGGGTCAGCGCCACGCATTGCATCGACGCCGAGGTCCGCCTCTACGACCGGTTGTTCACCGTCGCCGAGCCCGCCGCCGAGGAGGATTTCCTCAAGGTTCTGAACCCGAAGTCGCTGGAGGTCGTCACGGCCAAGCTGGAAACCACCCTCGTCACCGCGAAGCACTCCGACCGCTACCAGTTCGAGCGCCTTGGCTACTTCGCCCTGGACCAGGATTCCTCGCCCGACTCGCGCCTCATCTTCAAC
>JAUPWC010000264.1 GCA_030916665.1 Verrucomicrobiota bacterium | reverse complement strand
GGCGAGAAGGCCCGGGAGGAAAAATCTGCTCATGGGGCTGCGGGAGCGAACCGGATGGCGGTGACGTCACCGGTCGAGGACCAGAAGGCTTCGTCGGCTGCGGTGAGAATCCGCCCGTTGATGGAAACCTGGCGCAGCGTGATGCCCTCGATGCGGCCGGCGCCCTCGGTGCGGAGGAAGTTTTTACCGCGCTGGACGCCGCGAACGGTCACGTCGTCGAGCAGGATATTGCGGACGCGACCCTTGGTCTCGATGAAGCCGAGGAGCATGGGCACATCGGTGTCGATGCGGATGCGGCGGAGCGTGAGGCCGTCGATGACGCTCTCGGGCGACTGGCGGCGCAGGTTGAGAAAGGCCTGGTTGGACTCACGCGTGGTCTTGTCGGCTGCCTCGTTGGCGATAAGGTCGATGTCCTCGACCAAGCAGTTGGTCGCGCGTTGGCCGGCACCGCCCCAGCCGAGTTGGATAGGGGCTCCGTTGACCTGTTGCCAGATGACGAGGCGGCGCGCGACCTGATCACGGCCGTAGAGTTTCACGGAGTCGTCGTTCACCTTCAGGAAGCTGTCCTCGATGATCGAGCCGTCGCCCCCGCCCCAGCCGTCGGTCTGGTGCCACCAGCCGAAGAGCTTGACGTGGCGGGTGGTGAGCCGGCCGCGGGAGAGAAGGCAGAAGTGGGTGGGGTTGGTGACGGTGATGCCCTCGATGAGCTGACGGTCCCCGCTGCCGTTGAACATCACGGTATTGAAGGGAATGCCAGCCGTGCCGGGCCGGCGCGCGTAACCGAGGCCGGAAAGAATGCCGCGTCCGCGAACGGTGATGTCGGATGCGTTCTCGGCGGTGATCGAGCCTTTCACGTAGGCGCCGCCGGGAATATAGACGGTCTGGCCAGATTTGATGGTGAACTTCTCCCCGATGTCGTGCATCTTGCCCGCCTCGAACCAGATGACCTGCGGGTCGGCGCGGTCGGGGATGTTTTCCTCTGGCGGATCCGCAAAGATAAACAGCGGGTCCTCGTCCGCGCCGCGGAACCGGACGTAGAGTTTTTCCGGACGGTCGAGAGTAAAGGTGAGCGTGTGGCCCGAGACAGCCGGCTTGAGGCCGCGTGACCGGGGAAGAATTTCGGCGCCATCCGCGGAGCCGGAGTGGCGGGAGACCTCGACGGTGATCGGGTCGGAGAAGGAGAAGGTCGTCCAGTGGTTGAAGTCCGTGCCGCGTTCGCGCAGGTGCTCGTCCTGATGGGCATGGCGATAGACGAAGGATTCCTGCGTGCGGCCGTCCTGGGTGACACGCACCGTGTAGGCGGGGGAGCGGAATTCCTCGGCGGGGGCCGGGTAGGTCCAGACGGTCGCGAGCGCGGTCGGGAGAAAAGCGAGGGCAAGGAAGGATGCGAACAATGCCAGGCGCATGGGATGAGGTCAGTCGTTGGAGCGGACGTTGCGGGTGAGGTCGGCGGGAGGAGTCACCGGCAGGTGCGGGCGGAGCAGGGAAACGATCTTCTCCGCGACGGGCTGCCCGATCAGGTTGGTGTATTCGGCCGGATCAGCCGTGTGGTTGTAGAGTTCCTCGCTTCCGTCGGCATAGCGGATGTAGTTCCAGTCCTCAAAGATCACGGCATGGTTCGCGGGCAGGTAGGTGACGACAGCAGGTTTTTCCCTCTTGGCGGCGGGGTCGCGCAACTGGGGGGTGAGGCTGACGCCTTCGAGTTCGGTGGGAATGGCGGAACCGACGAGTTCAAGCACCGTGGGCGCCACATCGAGAAAAGAGACGGCACGGGTGGAGGGGCCGGGAGCAAAACCCGGGGCGCGGATGATGAGCGGCGAGTGGGTGCCCTGTTTCCAGAGGGAGAATTTCTCCCAGCGGTCCTTGTGGCCGAGCTGCCAGCCGTGGTCGCCCCACAGGATGACGATGGTGTTGTCGCGGTCAGGGCTGCGGTCGATGGCATCGAGGATGAGGCCGACACAGGCATCGGCGTAGCTGATGCAGGCGAGGTAGGCTTGGACGGCGCGCTGCCACTCACCCTCCTTTTGCATGGCGCGGACAAGCGGAGTGGACCAGTTTTCCCGCGCGGTGGCGGGGATGTCGGCGAATTCGTCGGGCGGCACGTAGGGCACGTGGACCTTGTCCAGCGGGTAGAGATCGAAGAATTCCCTGGGCGCGAGCAGGGGCGCGTGGGGGCGGAAGATGCCAGCAGCGAGAAAATAGGGTTGGTCGTGTTTCCGGGCGATCACCTCGGCGCAGAAGCCGGCCATCTTCCAGTCGGCGGTGTCCTCCTTGCGTTCATCGATCGGTCCCCAGAGGGGGGATCTGAGCCCGTAGGGATTGGTGATGCCGTGGTCGTCGCCGCGGAGCCACTTGGCCCAGCCCTTGTCATCAAGGTGGTTTTGGGCACCGCCGGTGCCAGTGCCGCCGACGTATTGTTCATCCCACGAGACCGGATCGGAGAGGTCGTTGGCCTTGGGTCCGACACCGCGGCCGTGGTGAAAGATCTTCCCAGCGCCGATAGTGCGGTAGCCGAGGTGTTGGAGGCGCTGGGGCAGAGTGAGGAGGCGGTCGTTGCCGGGTCGTTTGCGACGGAAATTACCCTCATTCTCGTATTGTCCGGTCTTTTCCGGGCGCAATCCGGTCATGAGCGCCACGCGCGAGGGGTTGCAAGCCGGGGTGACGCAGTAGGCATTGGTGAAAAGCCGACCGGAGGCGGCGAGCCGGTCGATATTGGGCGTATGGGCGGGACCACCGAGGGCGCCGATCCAGTTGTTGAGATCGTCGAGCGCGATCATGACGATATTCGGCTGGCGCTCGGCGGCGGCGGAAAGCGTCAGCGTGGCCGTGAGGGCCAGGAGCGAGAAAGTGCGCATGATCAAAGGACCCTGACGGCCGGCGTGGGGGTGGAGTCGTGGCGGAGGGGATTGCGCAGCGGGCGGGAGAAAGGGGCGGCGGCGATCTCGAACTCGTCGCCGTCTCGGGCCTGCACGCCGGCGGCGAAGCTCAGGAGCGAAGTGCCGAAGAAATGGCAATGCACGTCACCGGGCCGGCGGAAGCCGGCGTATTTGAAGTGGTGGTGCTCGAGACCGGACAGGCGGTAGCTCATGTTGTCCTCGCCGGTGTGGAAGGTGCCGGACCAGACCTCGGAGCCGGCGCGCAGCAGACGCGCGGTGCCGGTGATGGCGGCGGGCAGTTCGCCGATCAGCAGTTCAGGACCGAAGGAGGAGGTGCGCAGCTTGGAGTGGGCGAGGTAGAGGTAGTTCTTCCGCTCCATGACGTGGTCGGAATACTCGTTGCCGAGGGCGAAGCCGACGCGGCAGGGGGAGCCGTCGTTCGCGATGTAATAGAGCCCGACGAGTTCGGCCTCCTCGCCGCCATCGTCCGCGAAAGCGGGGCGCACAAGCGCGGCCCCCGGCGGCACGAGCCAGGAGCCGTCGCCCTTGTAGAACCATTCGGGCTGCACGGGCGGGGAGCCGTCGGCGGGTTTCCCGCCCTCGACGCCCCAGCGAAAAATCCGCATCGAGTCGGTGAGCGCGGACTCGTCGCCGGCGATCTTGGCGTGCATGGCGTCGCGGGTCTGGGCGCTACCGAGGTGGGTGAGCCCGGTGCCGGTGACGGCGCAGTGGGCGGGGTCGGGATGGTCGAAAGGCAGGAGCACGCGATTATCTGCCAGCAGCGTGTCTAAGGCATGGGACGCACCCCGGCCGGCCCGGGCCAGCAGAGCGACCAACGAGGAATTCTGTTCGGCGGCCGCCCGGGCCAGCGAGTAGGTGGAGGACCATTCGGGCAGTTCGCGCACGGTGTCGCCATCGACGACGCCAACCCGTCGGGAGCCGGCCGGATCGAGGAATTGGATGAGGCGGATCATGATTTTTTGGTGTCGCGCTTGTGCCAGTCGTTTTTGAACAGGTTGAAATGGACGCGCTTCGAGGGATGCGCGGCGATGAGTGCCTCATCCACCTGCACGCCGAGGCCGGGACCGGCGGGTAGGGCGACGCAGCCATCGTCGTCGGGCGCCAAGACCGGCACGCCCAGAGCGGCCTGCATCACGTAGTCCTCGTCGAAGTCGTTGAAGTTTTCCTGGATCATCGCGTTGGGGGTGCATGCGTTGAAGTGCAGGGCGGCGGCGGTGGAGACGGG
>JAUPWC010000263.1 GCA_030916665.1 Verrucomicrobiota bacterium | reverse complement strand
ATCGCCACCACCCGCGAGAAGACGAAGAACGCGAGCGACCTCGACCTGCTCTCGAAAACCTTCGCGCGCATGCGCTGAGGCGGAACCCGCGTTCCACCCTTCGCCAAGCCTACGGCGGACAGGCCGCGCGGGTTTACGTTAGTAGCAGGGCGGGGTCTCCGACGGAGGCTTGGCGGAGATGGCGAAGCAACCCCGCCTTTTTTATCCCTGTCATTCTGAGCGCAGCGAAGAATCCAGCAAGACGTGCATGGCGCAGGCCACTCTGGATCCTTCGCTGCGCTCAGGATGACGGTTGCGAGAGGGGTGATGCCTCACGCCGCATGCGGCGTGTGATCATCGTCGAACGGCACCTTCCGGGGCGCGTCGGCCAGCTCGACCGTCAGCGCTTCCCGCAGGGTCGCACCGATGCGCAGCACGATGTCGCAAACGTTCTCCTTCACCACCGGATCATCCGGCGGCACCGGACAACCGCGGCGTTCGGATTCGAGCCACGTCTCGTCGGCGATGATCTTCTGGATCACCGGGAGCTGACGGAAGAGGACGGGGTCGAAGGCGGCCATGGGGTGGAAGAAAGCAAACTCACACCCTTATCGGCACACGCCGGTGGAAATTAATTCTGCCGGCTTTTTGTTGGCCAGTTCCGCCCAAACCGCTTGGCTTTCGCGGCATGTCGAAGGTCTATTTCTACTACTCGGCGATGAACGCCGGCAAATCGACGGTGCTGCTGCAGGCGTCCCACAACTACCACGAGCGCGGCATGCGCACGCTGTGCTTCATCCCGGCCATCGACACCCGCGCGGGTGCCGGGGTCATCAAATCCCGCATCGGCCTCGAGGCCCAGGCCCTTGCGCTCCAGCCAGACGAGGACCTCCTCCAGCACGCCAAGGCCGCCCACGCCGCCCAACCCGTCGCCTGCGTGCTGATCGACGAGGCCCAGTTTCTCACCCGCCGGCAGGTCGAGCAATGCACCGACATCGCCGACCAGCTGCGCATCCCCGTGCTGTGCTACGGCCTGCGCACGGATTTCCAGGCCCAGCTGTTTCCGGGCAGCGCCGCGCTGCTGGCCCTGGCCGACGACCTGATCGAGCTGAAGACCATCTGCCACTGCGGCCGCAAGGCCACGATGAACCTCCGCATCGCCGGCGACGGCCGCGCCGTCAAGGAAGGCGCCCAAGTCGAGATCGGCGGCAACGACCGCTACGTGGCCATGTGCCGCCGCCACTACAAGGAAGCGCTGGCGCAGGCGTAGGCGTGCGCAAACGTATTTGTTGCCTGCTGTAGGGCGGGGTCTCCGACGGAGGCTTGGCGAAGCAACCCCGCCTCATTCGGCGCTTCGTGATCGAACCAAGGCGGGGTTCGGAGACCCCGCCCTACAATTTTCACCCCTTCCACACCACCTTCCGCATGTCGCCCTGCTCGAGGAAGGCGAGGTGCATGCCGAAGGCGTTGTGCAGGGTCTGCTGGACGTGGCCCTTGCGGGAGGCCCCGAGATAGGCGCGCAGCGTGTCGCGGTATTCGGGATGCACGCATTGCTCGATCATGAGCGCGGCGCGCTCACCGGGCGACTTGCCGCGCAGGTCGGCCACGCCGTGCTCCGTCACGACGACCTGCACGGAATGTTCGCTGTGGTCGAGGTGGGTGACGAACGGGACGATCGTGCTGATCTTGCCGCCCTTGGCGACGGACGGACAGGTGTAGATCGAGACATGGGCGTTGCGCGTGAAGTCGCCGGAGCCGCCGATGCCGTTCATCAGGTCGCGGCCCATGACATGCGTGCTGTTCACGTTGCCGAAGAGGTCCACCTCGATGGCCGTGTTGACCGTGATGAGGCCGAGGCGGCGCACAATCTCCGGGCTGTTGGAAATTTCCTGCGGACGCAACACGACCCGAGAGCGGAAGTATTCGAGATTGGCGTAGAACTCCTTGAGCCGGTCGGGACTGAGCGTGAGCGAGCAACTGCTGGCGAAGGCGCACTTGCCCGTCTGCAGCAGATCCACGACAGCATCCTGCAGCACCTCCGTATACATCATGAACGGCGGGATGCCAGGGTTGGAACCGAGCGCGCCGATGACGGCGTTGGCAATGTTGCCGACACCGGACTGGAGAGGAAGGAACGATTCCGGCAGGCGGCCCACCTTGATTTCGTTGGCGAGGAAGCCGGCCACGTTTTCGCCGATCCGGTTTGTGACCTCATCCGGCGCGTCGAAACCGCCTGACTCGTCGGGACAGTTCGTCAGGACGACGCCGGCGATCTTGGCCGGGTTCACCTTGATGAAGCTCGCGCCGATGCGATCGGTCGGTGCGTAAACCGGAATGGCGCGGCGACGCGGCGGATCGGCGGGTTCGAAGAGATCGTGGAAACCCATCAGGTCGCCCGGATGATGCGCGTTGAGTTCGATCAGGATCTTGTCGGCCACGCGGGCGAAGGTGTTGGCGCAGCCCACGGCCGTGGTCAGGACAATCTCGCCCTGCGCAGTGACATGGCTCGCCTCCAAGATGGCCCAGTTGACCTTGCCGAGCACGCCGCTGCGGACGGCCGGTTGGACCGCAGAAAGATGCAGGTCGAAGAACTGGGTTTTGCCCTCGTTGATGGATTTGCGGAGCGTCGGGTCCGACTGGTAGGGCGTGCGCCACGCGATGGCCTCGGCCTCGGCGAGCGCGCCGTCGAGGGACTTGCCCGTCGAGGCACCGGTGATGACGCCGAGCTTGAAGGGCCGGCCGGCCGCATGCTCGGCCTTGGCGCGGACCGCGATGGCGGGCGGGATCACCTTGCAGGCGCCGGCGGCGGTGAAGCCACCGAAGCCGATGGTGTCCTTGTCGTTGATGAGGGCGGCGGCCTCTTCGGCCGTCAGGGTGGGAAACGGATACTTCATAAAGCGGGAATGGGATTCGCCCGCGAGGGCGTGGACCGACAGTGTCGCAAACTTGGGCATCCCTTGCTGCGCAGGTCTTGGCGCAGGTCGTGCGCATCTTGGCCGAGGTGG
>JAUPWC010000262.1 GCA_030916665.1 Verrucomicrobiota bacterium | reverse complement strand
GAGGCGCAATGGCTCGACGCCGGCGCTTACACCGCCGGCCAGTGGCACACCTTCGAGCTGGAGATTCCCGCCGATCCCAACGCCGACCGTTGCACTGTGCTCGTGAACGGCCAGTCCCCGCTCCCGCGTCCGGCCTTCTTCACCGACCCCGTCGCCACCGTCGAGCGCCTCTCCTTCCGCACCGGTCCGCACCGCGAGCGCGGCTACGGCGGCCGCGACCTCCCCAGCGCCGATCACAAAACCCCCGCCGCCGTCTTCCTCATCGACGACGTCGTGATCGAGCCGGTCGCGGCGACCAAGTAAACGCTTCCACCTCCCTGTCATTCTGAGCGCAGCGAAAAATCCAGCGTCACGCCCACCAGCACGGACAATTCTGGATCCTTCGCTCCGCTCAGGATGACACGCTGCGGCACCTGTGCCGCCTCCCTTCGTTCTCGTTCTCTTAATCATTCTCTTTCTCTCCTTCCCTTCGCCCCACCAAGCACCGGCCGAGAAAACGAGAAAGATTAGGACTAAGAGAATGAGTCACTAAACCGTCTTCCCTCCTCCTTTCTCCGTTCTCCCCTTCCGCCCCGACCCCATGCCCCATCTCCACTGGTTGGACCTCGCGGTCCTGTTTCTCTACTTCGCCGGCATCGTGGCGCTGACCTTCAAGGCCACCAAGCGCAACCAGACGGCCGACGACTACTTCGTGGCCGGGCGCTCCATGCCGGCCTGGGCCGTCGCGATGGCGATGATGGCCGCGCTCATCAGCAGCAACACGCTCGTCGGCCACCCCGCCACGGCCTACCAAAAGGGTCTCATTCTCCTGCTCGGCAGTTTCACGCTGCCGCTCGTTCTGATCTTCGTGGCGCGCGTGATCGTGCCCTTCTACCGCAATGTCGTCGGCATGAGCGCCTACGAGTATCTCGGCGCGCGCTTCGGCATCGGCGGCCGGCTCTACGCCTCGGGCTGCTTCATCGGCGACCGCCTCTTCGACGTGGGCGTCACCATGCTGACCACCGCCGTGCCGGTCTGCGTGATGACCGGCTGGGATCTGCAACAGGTCATCATCGGCATGGCGGTCTTCACCGTCGCCTACACCATGATCGGCGGCATGGAGGCGGTCGTGTGGACGAGTGTCGTGCAGGGCGTCATCTTCGTGGCGGCGGCCTTCCTCATTGTCGGTCGCCTCATCTTCGCGCCCGAGTGCGGGCCGACCGGCGCGGTCATCGGCGCGGCGTGGGACGCCGGCAAGTTCTCCCTCGGCAACTTCGACTTCTCGTGGGACGCGCTCTTCGACGCCAGCCTCACGCCGCAGTGGCTGCTGCTGCTGGCCTACACCGCCAACTGGGCGCGCCGCTACATCGCCGACCAGCACATGGTGCAGCGCTACCTCATCGCCAAGTCCGACGCCGATGCCAGCCGCGGCGCGCTCTGGAACGGCCTGCTCTGCGTCCCAGTCTGGGCCATCTTCATGGTCATCGGCTCCCTGCTCTACGGCTACTACACCCTGAGCGGCGCACCGGCTCCGACCGTAAGCGACGAAGTCGTGCCGCACTTCATCGTGAACCATCTGCCCACCGGCATCATCGGCCTGATGCTCGCCGCCATTCTTGCGGCGTCGATGTCCTCGATCAGTCCCGACCTCAACAGCATCGCGACCGCCTTCACGGCGGACATCGTCGGCCACTTCAAGCCCGGTCTCTCCGACCGCGCGCGCCTGCGCTCCGGCCGCCTCGGCGTGGCGCTCTTCGGCCTCCTCGCCATTGGCGTCGCGCTCGTCATGGCCCCCAAGGGCGGCGCCGCGACCATCATGGAACGCGCCGTCACCGTCGCGGCCATCCTCTCCGGCGGCATGCTCGGCCTGTTCTTCCTCGGCTTCTTCACGCGCACCGCCACGCGCGAGGGCTGCTACGCCGGCCTCGTCGCCTGCGCCGTTTTCACGACCTGGGGCACCCTGACGTCCGGCAAGTCGCCGATCCTCGACCTCGGTTTCAATTTTCCGCTCAACCCGATCCTGATCGGTATCCTCGGCCACCTCGTGGTCTTCGGCGTCGGCTTCGCCTGGAGCCGCCTCTTCGGCGGCCATGTGCCGGCCGATATCGACCGCCTCACCTTTCACCGCCACCGCGCCACCTGACCGACCATGAAAACGCCCGCCCTGCTGTCCCTGTGGTTGACCCTGTTCCTCGCCGCCGCCTCGCCGACGCACGCCGCGATCGTTGCGCCGGCCGATGCTTCGCCGCGCATCCGCTACGGCGTCGAACGGCTCGAGCGCGCACTCGGTGGCGCAGACATCCGCGTCACGGTGGGCACGCGCGGTGATCCGGTGATCAGACGATTGCTGGAGAGCGGTCAACTCACGCTCGCCCTGCGCGAACCGGACCGGCCCGAGGGCTTCGTGCTGGCCGAGTGCCGGGACGGCAGCCTGGCCGTCGTGGGCACTGACGCCTCCGGCACGCTCTACGGCTGCCTCGAACTGGCCCGACGCCTGGGCCTGAACACGAAAAAGAGCCTTCTGCCCTTCGAGGACGCCCCCGTCATGACTCTCCGCGGTCCCTGCATCGGCATGCAGAAGACCTACTACCTCCCCGGCCGGAAGGTTTACGAATATCCCTACACGCCCGAGGAGTTCCCGTTCTTCTACGACAAAACCACCTGGACCGAATACCTCGACCACCTCGCCGACCTGCGGATGAACACGCTCTACCTGTGGAACGGCCATCCCTTCGCCTCCCTCGTGCGCCTGCCCGACTACCCCGAGGCCGTCGAGGTCAGCGACGAAACCTTCGCCCGCAACGTCGAGATGTTCCGCTGGCTCACCGCCGAGTGCGACCGCCGCGGCATCTGGCTCGTGCAGCAGTTCTACAGCATCCTCATCTCCAAGCCGCTCGCCGAGAAGCACGGCCTCTCCTCCCAGCTCCACGCGTGGAACGACCTCGCGGCCGACTACACGCGCAAGTCCATTGCCGCCTTCGTGCGCGAGTTCCCGAATGTCGGCCTCATGCCCTGCCTCGGCGAAGCCCTGCAGGAACAGAACGCCCAGACGCGCTGGATGACCGACGTCATCATCCCGGGCGTGAAGGACGGCATGGCCGCCGCCGGCCTCACCAAGGAGCCGCCGATCGTCCTGCGCACGCACGCCACCGACGCCACCAAGGTCATGCCCGAGGCGCTGAAGGTCTATAACAACCTCTACACCGAGGCGAAGTTCAACGGCGAGTCGCTCACCACGTGGGAGCCGCGCGGGGTCCGCCAGCAGCTTCACCTCACGATGAGCAAGGTCGGCTCCACCCACCTCGCCAACGTCCACATCCTGGCCAACCTCGAGCCCTTCCGCTACGGCGCCACCGACTTCATCCAGAAATCTGTCCTCGCCATGCGCGACCGCCTCGGCGCCCACGGCCTGCACCTCTACCCGCTCTTCTACTGGGACTGGCCGGTGTCGCCGGACATCGTGACCCCAGGTAGGGCGAATCCTCCGGATGAGCCGGTTCTCGGAACGGCTCGTCGGGACGACTCGCCCTACCGTCCCGCCGGCCTGAAACAATGGGAACGTGACTGGATCTGGTTCGAGGCCTGGGCCCGCTACGCGTGGAACCCCGACCGCGACACCGCCGGCGAACGCGCCTACTGGACCGCCCGCCTCGCCGAACACTACGGCGCGGCCGCCGCCGGCCTCATTCTCGACGCCTACAACGCCGCCGGCGAGTGCGCCCCGCGCATCCTCCGCCGCTACGGCATCACCGAGGGCAACCGGCAGACCATGGCCCTCGGCATGACGCTCGACCAGCTCGTGCGCCCCGAGAAATACCGCGAGTTCCCCGAGCTCTGGGAATCGCAGTCGCCCCCGGGCGAGCGCCTCAAGGAATTCGCCGAGCGCGCCTGGAAAAAACTCCCGCACGAGGGCGAGACGCCGGTCTCGATCAACGCCGAGGTCCGCGCCTTCTCCGCACAGGCCGTCGAGGCCATCGAGGCCGCTGCTCCTTATGTGACGAAGAACCGCGAGGAGTTCGCCCGTCTCCGCAACGACATCCACGCCATCCGTGCGATGTCGCTCAGCTACGTCGCCAAGACCGAGGCCGCCCTGGCTGTGCTGCGCCACGGTTACAGCAAGGACCTCGCCGACATGGAGCGCGCCGAGCGCCACTTGGCCGAGAGTCTCGACCACTTCCGCACGCTCACCGCCCTCACCAAGGACACCTACAAGGCCGCCAACTCCATGCAGACCGCCCAGCGCCGCATCCCCATGCCCGGCGGCCGCGCCGGCCAGGCGGCGAACTACCACTGGACGCACCTGCTCCCCGTTTACGAGCAGGAGCTGGCCGACTTCCGCGCCCAAGTCACGGCGCTCAAGAATCCTGCCGCCGCCCAGGGCCGCACCCACGCCCCGCTCACGCCCGCCGTCTGGAAGTTGCTCACGCCCGCCCTAAGCACCTACACCGTGCAGGTCGGCAACACGGTCTTCCCCGACTCGCCCGCCATCTTCACAACCGTCGCCCCCGAACTGGAAGGCCTGCAGGGCATCGGCCTCCGCCAGGGCCAACCCGACCAGCCGATCGAGTTCGAATGCCGCGAGCCCGTGCGCGTGCTGATCGGCTACTTCAACGACCGCAGCCCCGCCTGGCGCCAGCCCCCCACGCTCGAAACCGACGCCACCGCCGCCGACCGCGGCGGCGCGGAGCCCTTTCTCGTGGACGCCGTGAAGTTCGACGCCCTCCCCGCCGTCACCGTCCACGCCTTCGAGTATCCCGCCGGCCGCCACACCCTCCAAGTTCGCGGCACCGGCACCTATCTCATCCTCGGCATCGTGAAGCCGTGATCTCCGGCTCTGGTGTAGGGTCGCCGCTTG
>JAUPWC010000261.1 GCA_030916665.1 Verrucomicrobiota bacterium | reverse complement strand
CGGCCTCCTCGACGATCTCGACCGGCAGGGCGTATTCACCGCTGCCGACCACGGGAGGCTGGATGACATGGAGCAGGTGAACCCGCCCCCGAAAGGCCTTGGCCTGCGCCAGGGCCGCCTCGATCACCATTTCGGTGACCGCAGAGAAATCAACGGGCACGAGCAGGATTTTCATGATCCAATCTACCACGGTCCCCCGCCGCCGGACAGCGGTTCCTTGGCAACAACTGCGCACATCTTGGCGGGAGCCGGCCACTTCGCGTTTGCCAGCCATGAACCGAACGGAGAGCCTGAGCGGACACACTCCCGACCATGCATACTTGGAAATTCTTCCGCACCGGCGGGCTTGATCAGGTGACGCTCGAAAGCGGCGCCGACCTGCTCAACCTCGAGAACCTCGATCAGAAACTGTGGGTCGCGCTGAGCTGCCCGGTGAAGGGGCTCGAACTCGACGAAGCCACGCTGAAACTCATCGACGTTGACGGAGACGGCCGCATCCGCGTGCCCGAGCTGATCGCCGCGATCAAGTGGGCGGCTCCACGGCTCAAGGACACGGGCGTGCTCCTCCGCGGCACCGACGGCCTCGCTCTCGCCGACCTCAACGACGCGACGCCCGAGGGAAAGATCGTGCTCGCCTCCGCGCGGCAGATCCTGGCCAACCTCGGCAAGAAATCCGCCACTGTCGTCACGGTCGCCGACACGAGCAACACCGCCGCCATTTTCGCGGCCAGCCCGTTGAACGGCGACGGGGTTATTCCCCCGGAAGCCACCGAGGAAGCGGCCGTCCAAGCTCTGATCAAGGACATCATCGCCTGCACCGGCGGCACCGCCGACCGGACCGGCTCGCGCGGGATCACCGCCGCCCAGATTGAGACTTTCTTTGCCGACCTCGCGGCTTACGCGACCTGGGTGGAGAACAGCGCCCTCAAGGACATCGCCGTGCTGGGCGAGGCCACCGACGCTGCGGTCGCCGCGCTCAAGGCCGTACGCCCGAAGGTGGAGGATTATTTCGGCCGCTGCCGGCTCGCCGCCTTCGATGCCCGGGCGGCGGCAGCGCTGAACGGCGCCGAGAGCGAGTATCTCGCCATCGCCGCCAAGGACCTGAAGATCACGGCCGACGAGGTCGCCGGCTTTCCGCTGTCCCGGATCGAAGCCAACCGCCCGCTGTCGCTCCTGGAAGGCGTCAACCCCGCCTGGGCCGCCGCGCTCGCCACCCTGCACAAAGCCGCCGTTGCCCCCGTGCTCGGCGCCGCCAAGACCGCGTTGACCGAAGCCGACTGGGCCGCGCTCAACGCGAAGTTCGCGCCCTACGAAACCTGGCTGGGCAGCAAGGCCGGCAGCACGGTCGAGAAACTCGGCCTCGCCCGCATCAAGGAAATCCTCGGCGGCAAGGGCCGTGACGCCCTCGCGGCCCTCGTCGCGCAGGACAAGGCCCTCGAGCCCGAGTTCAAGGCCATCAGCGACGTGGACCGGCTGGCGCATTACCACCGCGACTTGCGCGCGCTGCTGCACAATTTCGTCAACTTTGCCGATTTCTACTCGCGCGACCGCTGGGCGATGTTTCAGGCCGGCACGCTCTACCTCGACAGTCGCAGCACGGAGCTTTGCATCCGCGTGGATGCGGCCAATCCGCTCGCCGCCATGAGCAAGGCCTACATCGCCTATTGCGCCTGCACGCGGCCCGGCGGCAAGACGATGAACATCGCCGCCTGCTTCACGCAGGGTGACAGCGACTATCTCTTCGTCGGACGCCACGGCGTGTTCTATGACCGCGCCGGCAACGACTGGGATGCCGTCATCACCAGCATCGTGGACAACCCGATCAGCATCCGGCAGGCGTTCTGGTCGCCCTACAAGAAGTTCATCCGCATGATCGAAGAGCAGGTGGCCAAGCGCGCCGCCGCCGCCGAAGCGGCTTCCAACGCCCGTCTCGCCGGCGCGGCCGACGCCGCCGCCAACGCCGACAAGGCCAAACCGGCCGAACCGCCCAAGAAGGTGGACGTGGGCGCCGTCGCCGCCATCGGCGTGGCCATCACCGGCGCCATCAGCGCACTCACCCTGATCCTCGGCTACGTCTTCCAACTGAAGGCCTGGCAATACCCGCTCGTGCTGGTCGGCCTCGTGCTCGTGATCTCAATGCCCTCGATGATCATCGCCTGGCTCAAGCTGCGCCAACGCACGCTCGGTCCGATCTTGGAAGGCAACGGCTGGGCCGTGAACGGCCGCGTGATGATCAACATTCCCTTCGGCACGAAGCTCACCGATCTCGCCGTGCTGCCCGAGGGCGCGAAGCGTTCGCTGGAGGATCCCTACGAGGACAAGGAGGCCGCCCGCCGCCGCCGCCTGATCTGGTTCCTCCTCATCGTGCTCGTGGCCGCTGCGGGCTATGTCCGCTGGGACCACAATCAGAAGGGGCATTATTTCTGGCAGGAGCCACCGCCCGCCGAAGCTCCCGCAGCTCCGGCCCCTGCTGCACCGGCCGCGGAGCCGGCGAAGTAAGCGTAACATCGACCTCCGGGATCTCCGAGACGCCGCGGTTCGCACCGCGGCGTCTTTTTTGCCGGTGCTCCCGGCCGCGGTTGCCTGCGCTGATTCGCACAATTCGGAGGCATTTCTAGGGCCTATACCTGACATTTTTGGGCCAAGGCTTTCTATTATGCTAGGTTATCGACAACTGGAGTTTCTTGCTTTCTTATTATAAAACGCAGGAGGAGAAGGAGAAGAGAATTCATGGATGCGCTATTCTGGTTCGGCTATAGCCTCATTATGGAGTAGGTATAAATACCTAGCTTGATTTAACTAAAAGCCTGTCGATGCTAGTTTCATACCCAGAGAAAACCCCTATGACATTTGACCAAAACATCAGTTCGGCCGGCGCAGACACTCTTCCTTGGGTGCTTGTGGTGGATGACGAGGAGTCCATCCGACAGATCATGGTTGGTTTTCTGCGCGAAACCGGCGTCGAGGTGGTGGATGCCGTGGATGCGGCATCCGCGTTGGTGATTCTGGGCAAGCGCCTCACCGAACCGCTGATCGTCTTTGTCGACGTGGTCATGCCGGGCATGGATGGTCTGACCCTCTCCCGCAAGCTGCGCGCCACGCTCAAAACCGCGCGGATCGTCCTGATGAGCGGTCAGACCAGCCGCAAGTCGTGGTGGCCGGCCGATCTCCGGGAGATTCCTTTTTTGGACAAGCCGTTCCGGCACTCGGAGCTGGTGGAAATGGTGCGGCTTGCGCGCGCGGAAAACGATGGTGCTTGAAGTGGTTTGCGGAAGACTGGCGCATGGCGCGCTGGCCGGTCGTGCTTAGCCGGAACGATGCAGTTGAAAGAGTGCCGCCGTTTGGGAAGTGATTGGGATTGATGAAAAAGAACCAATCGGAGGGCGACGGCCCGCTTCACCAAACGGTGGCAGCGGGATTTGAGT
>JAUPWC010000260.1 GCA_030916665.1 Verrucomicrobiota bacterium | reverse complement strand
TCCGGGTTCGAATCCCGGTGGGCCCACCATCAGCGGGTGACCGGTGTTCACCGTGCGGGCGCGGGTGGGATCAGCCAGACGTCGCGCTCCAAGTCCACCACTCCGCCCAGCTCTTCAATCACCGCTCGATCCACGTCCAGACGCCCTTGAGGGCCATGGCAGGGAAGTCGTCGATCCCGTCGGCGGGAAAACCGATCCGGGTGCGATGGATGTTGAAACGGTCGGCGAACTTGAGGCCGAAGGCCTGCTCCACCCCGGACTTGCCGATCATGAAGCCGATCAACCCGCCCCACGTGGCGGTGGGGTTGTCCGAGTCCCAGCCGGCGAGGGTGCCAATCTTGATGGTCTCGACAATGTCACCTTGGCCGTAAAGCAGGCTGACAATGCTGGAGGCGAAATTGATCCCGGCCGCGAAGCCACCGTCGGCCTCTTTTTTCCGCGCGGTGATGTCGTAGCCGTTCGCCTGTTCGACCTGGTAGCGTTGATACACCTCGTCGCGGGCCTGTTCCCAAGGGACGCCGGCGCGGTGCCTGGCCTTGACGAAGTCATACATGGCGGCCGCATACGATCCGGTGGGGATGTTCTTGCGCGCTTCGTCCGCCATCCAGCGGAGGCGCTCGCCCACGGGCAGCTTCGGGTCGGCGGCCGGGGCGAGGGCGTGCATACGGACATAAAACTCCGCGATCCACTGGGCGTCCCGCCGGGCTGTGGTCTGTATGGGCAAGCGGGCGATCTCCACCGCGACGTCTGGCCGGGTCGGGGCGTAGAGCCCGAAGATCTCCGTCGTCAGCTGGGCGTCGATCATCTCGAACTCCGGGTTGTTGGCCGGATCGCCCGTCGCCGGTGGCGCCATCCCTGTCCGCATCAGGTCGAAGGCCTTCTGGTTGGAAACCCAGAGATAGTTCTCCTCCTCGACCCGGATATGCTTCAACCAGCCGTCCCGGATTTGCGCCCCGGTCAGGCGTGTGGTTTTGTTTTCGTGGAGTAGTGACTGGTAGATGTATTCGATGTCGGTGTCGTCATCCGCGCCCCAGACACCTCCCGCTTGCTCGAACACGAAGTCAATGGTGGGGACAGGGGGCTAGGTTGCCCCTGGCTCCAGATGTTGGGCTGGTCGGGCCGGCCCCAGTCCGCACGGGTGTAGAACGGGCCAGTCTTCGCCGGGCCGATTTTGTCCAACTCGGTTACGAGTCCGGTCCAGTTGGCGATGCACTGACCGAGCCAGAACCCTTGGAGCTGTTCCAGGTAGGCGGAGCGGGAGATGATCCGCGCACCGGGCAGGTCGTGCGGGGGGACGTAGGCGAGGGCCGGATTGGGCGGCGGCACTCCGGCGGGGGCCGCCCCGGCTGCAAGAGTGGCGAACAGTGGCAGGAGCGCGGCCACAGCGCCGGGGAGGTGGGACCACGCGGCCATGGGCGGAGGTTTCAGGCCGGGGCCGGCTTGGCGATCGTCTCGCCGGCGACGATCTCGGCCTCGACGAGGATCTTGCGGCGCGGAGCGGTGGGGTGCTGGATGCGGTTCACCAGGCGCGTGACGGCGGCGGAGCCGATCTGCTCGTGCGGCACGCGCATCGAGGTGATGCGCTTTTGCCCGGTGGCGGGGTCGAGGCCGTCGAAGCCCGTGATCGAGATATCCTCCGGCACGCGCAGGCCGCGTTGCGGCAGGTCGAGGGCAAGTTGGTAGGCCTGGTGGTCGGCGGCGCAGACCCAGGCGGTGACCCGGTCGTCGCGCACGATGCGGGCGACGGCGTCGGCCGTCTGCGCGGGCGAGAGGCGCGGCGTGTTCTTGTCCACGTTGAGCACCCACTCGGGGCGGAAGGGGAGGCCCTGCAGGAAGAGCGCCTCGACGTAGCCGCTGAAACGGCGCGCGACCCAGTGGCCGCCGATGGGATAATCCCACGACAGGAATCCGATGCGCTTGTGTCCGGCGTCGGCGAGCCGCTCGACGAGCGCGACCATCGCGGAGGCGTCGTCGGTGTCGATGATGTCGATGCCCGGCTGGTTGTAGCTTTCGAGCACCGCGACGGTGCAGAGACGCTGTGAGATCATCTCCACGGCCTTCTCGGCGAAGGGGTAGATCAGGATGACGCCGCGCCAGTTGCCCTGGCGCATGTTGCGGAACACGGGCTGGCGGCCGGTCTCAGGGTGAAAATCCACGGGTGCCTGGTAACAGACGTCGATCGTCACGTGCTCGATCTCGGCGCGGTCGCGGATGCCTTTCAGGATGTAGGGAAAGGTGGCCATCACGACGTTGCCGGCGGGCACGCCGATCAGCACGCCGAGCGTGAGCGCGCGGGAGTTGCGCCCGCGGCGGCCCACGCGACCCGGCGACTGCTGGTAGCCGAGTTTCTCCGCCAGTTCCTGCACCCGCTGGCGCGTTTCCGCACTGATCGCCGGATGATTGGCGAGGCTGCGCGAGACGGTGGCGCGCGAGAGGTTGAGCCGCGTCGCGATCAGTTCCTGGTTAACTCGGGACATGCGCATGATGGCGCCGGAGGGAGGCGCGGTGAGAATTCGCGAAGTGGGGCAAGGGCTTCAACGCAGGAAAGCACAATCGGTCGAATTAGTTATGCAACAAAATAAACACAATTGCACAATAATGTGTGCATCGCGATTTGTTAACATGAGTATAAATGCTGATTACTAATAATATAGTATTACTTTTATGGTCAAAATAGTCATGCAACAAACTATGCACATAAAATTTGACAGGCGCGCACAAGAATCGCTCTCTTGAGGGCAGATGTTCGGTCCATCCGGACGCAATCCTCCCCAACCCCATACCCCTCGGCAGTCGGCGTCGCCTTCTTTTCCGTCTGGAAAATGACCGGCGTTGGCCACCGGGTGGCTCCCAAACCAACACCCCATGAACCTCAAACAGCG
>JAUPWC010000259.1 GCA_030916665.1 Verrucomicrobiota bacterium | reverse complement strand
GAGGGTTTCGAATACTGGCTGCTGAAGTTCGACGGCGTGAAGGGCAACAAAGACAAGGAACTCGACGACCCGAAAGGCTTCGGCGCGATCGAGTATGCCTACCACCTGATGGCGAAGGCCGCCGGCCTCACGATGAGCCAGTGCCGTCTGCTCGAAGAGAACGGCCGGCGGCATTTCATGACGAAGCGCTTCGACCGCCTGCCCGACGGCGAGAAGCTCCACATGCAGTCGCTCTGCGCGCTCGGGCATTACGACTTCAACTCGACCGGCGCGTATTCCTACGAGCAGGCGCTGCTCATCATGCGTCAGCTCAACCTGCCGCCCGCGCAGATCGAGCAGCAGTTCCGGCGCATGGTGTTCAACGTCGTCGCCCGCGACCAGGACGACCACGTGAAGAACATCGCCTTCCTCATGGACCGCACGGGCGCGTGGTCGCTCTCGCCGGCCTTCGACGTGTGCTACAGCTACAACCCGAGCGGCGAGTGGACGGCCACGCACCAGATGACGATCAACGGCAAGCGCGACCAGTTCACGCGCGCCGACTTCGCCGCGTGCGCGCAGGTCGGCTTCCTCAAGAAGACCCGCATCGACGCGATCACCGACGAGGTCTGCGCCGCCGTCGCCCGCTGGCCGGAATTCGCCGCCGCGGCCAAGGTCGCCGAGGCGACAACCGCCGCCATCGCCCGCGCCCACCGGCTGGAGATTCCGGCGGAGTAGGCGTCGGCACGCCTTGCCTCACCTCCGGGGTTGCCCTCGCGCCCGGTGCCCGTAGGTCTCGGCGATGCTTCCGACCAACCAGGGTTCCTTCCGCCTGTTCCGCCTGTGGGGCATCGACGTGCATGTCCACTGGAGCTGGCTGATCGTGGCCATGTATTCGGTCTCGACCCGCGTGCCCAACTACGTGGCGCCGGCCTGGGCGCTGGCGGAGTATCTGATGCTCTTTGTGGTGGTGACCATGCACGAATTCGGGCACGCACTGGCCACGCGGCAGGTGGGCGGGCAGGCCAACCAGATCGTGCTTTGGCCGCTCGGTGGCGTGGCCTACGTGGCGCCACCGCAGCGTCCGGGTGCAACCTTGTGGAGCATCGCGGCCGGACCGCTCGTCAACGTCGCGCTCGTGCCGGTGTTCTACGTGCTGGGCTGGGCGCTGGCGACGACCGGGATGTTCGACGAGAGCGCCGACCTGTATCACTTCACCCGCGCGATCAACCTGATGAACATCAGCCTGCTGGTCTTCAACCTCCTGCCGGTTTACCCGCTCGATGGCGGCCAGATGCTGCGCTCGCTGCTGTGGTATCCGCTCGGGCGCGGGCGCAGCCTGTTGGTTGCCACCGTCATCGGCCTGGTGGGCGGCGCGGGCATCGTGGCCCTGGCCGTGTGGTGGAAGTCGTGGTGGATCGGCATCATGGCCTTCTTCCTCCTGTCGAACAGCTGGGGCAGCTTCAAACACGCCCGCGAACTGCGCCGCGTGGAGCGGTTGCCGCGACGGCTGGGGTTCCGTTGCCCGGAGTGCCATGCCTCGCCGCCGGTCGGAAACTTCTGGCTGTGTCTGAGCTGCCGGCAGGCTTTTGACCCCTTCGCCACCGGGGCCGTGTGTCCGCACTGCGCCACCCCGCTCGATCTCACGGCCTGCCCCGACTGCGGTTCTACCCGGACGCACCGGGCCTGGGATGGGTCGATCCGCGAGGCGTGAGGGGTGGGGTGGCACCACGGAACACACGGAAGACACGAAGGGATTTCTTGGTCACGAATGAACACAGATCGACACGGATGTCAGAGAGTGAAATGGCGCTGGGAGCGGCATGCAGTGGCTCGTTTGACCACCGCTGGCGGGGCGAATTCGGCCGCTCGACGCGGGCCTGTGGCGGGTTAAGCCAGACAAGAACAGTTTTTGCGGTTTTTGAGAGACTCTCTTTTAGGGCCACAAAGCTGTGAAGTTTAGTGACCTCGAATTCTTCTTGCTGCCCAATCGCTGTAGAATTCCTGTGTTCTATCAGCTCAACTTCCTGCTCGCCTGCCTGCTCGCGCGGCTGGAGCGGGATTTTGTGAAGGAGGGTGGCATCCGCGAGCGCATGAAAAAAGCCCGGCTCGAAAGCCGGGCTTGGAATGGCTCATAGGCCCTATGGGGCTTATAAGGTCGCCAGAATCTGGTTGAGCGTCGCGCTCGGGCGGAGGGCTTTTGCAGCCAGCGCGTCGTCGGGCTGGTAGTAGCCGCCGACTTCGGCGGGCTTGCCCTGCACGGCGAGGAGTTCGGCGACGATCTGGGATTCGCTGGCCTTCAAAGCCTCGGCGACCGGTTTGAAAGTGGTCTGCAGTCCCTGGTCCGTGGTCTGCGCAGCCAGCGCTTCCGCCCAGTAGAGGCAGAGGTAGAAGTGCGAGCCGCGGTTGTCGATGGTGCCGAGCTTGCGGCCGGGGGATTTGTCGTTCTCCAAGAACTTGCCGTTGGCGGCGTCGAGCGTGTCGGCGAGGACCTTGGCTTTCGCGTGCTTCTGGGTGATCGCGAGGTGCTCGAAGCTGGCGGCGAGGGCGAAGAATTCGCCGAGGCTGTCCCAGCGCAGGTAGTTCTCCTGGAGGAACTGCTCGACATGCTTCGGAGCGGAGCCGCCGGCGCCGGTCTCGAACAGGCCGCCGCCGTTCATGAGCGGGACGATGGAGAGCATCTTGGCGCTGGTGCCGACCTCGAGGATCGGGAAGAGGTCGGTGAGGTAGTCGCGGAGGACGTTGCCGGTGACGCTGATGGTATCGAGGCCTTTGACGATGCGTTCGAGGGTGAATTGGCAGGCGGCGGCGGGTTCTAGGATGCGG
>JAUPWC010000258.1 GCA_030916665.1 Verrucomicrobiota bacterium | reverse complement strand
GTCGCGACGTCATCGACGACCGCCCGCAGCCGCGCGCCCAACGCGCGGCCGTCCGCCCGGCCGAGCACCGCGCGCGCCAGCAGCAGGCCGGCCTGCGCGCCCACGAGGATCGCAGGAATCTCGATGATGCCGTGCGGCAGCAACCAGCCGAACAGGAAGGTCGTTTCGCCCGCGAGCATGTAGTCCACGGCCACGGCGCCGAGAATCACGCCGTTGTAGAAGAGCAGGATGATCGTGCCCACGCCCCAGGTCATGCCCAGCGCGAGCGCGAACAGCGTGACCTTCGTGTTGTGCGTCATCAGCTGTCCGGCAAAACCCGCCTTGTGCCCGTCGAGGCGGTCCGCCATCGCCGACTCCTCGTCCGCCACCCGGTCGCTCGGGTTGCCGAGCAGATGCGGAAACGGCATGATCGCGTGCTTCGCCTCGGGGTCCACCGCGATGGCAATGCCTCCGAAAATCACGCCGATTAGCGTCACCAGCACCGCCACGGCCGCCGCCCGCCATTGCCGGCGGAAGGCCTGCGGCAACACCGTCGAGAACCAGCGCCAGGGATGGAAGCGCACGGTCCCGGCCCCGCGCGTGCCGTGAATTTCCGCGTAGGCGCGGGCCACGAGCCGCTCCAAACGCCGGCGCAGTTCCGGCTCGGCCGCGCTGGCCGACACCCGGGCGAGGTCCGCCGCGGTGCGGCGGTAAAGGTAGTCCAGTTCGCGCGCCTGCTCCAGCGGCAGCGTGCCCCACGGGTCGCGCTGCCGCGCAGCCAGGATTTCCTCCAGGCGACGCCAGTGCGGCTCCTCGGCGGCGGCGAACTTGACCAGGTCGATGATCACAGGAGCTGCCTCCCTTTCACCTGCAGATACTGGCCGACCACCTCGGTCGCCAGCCCCTCGCTGGTCGGCATCGCCGCCGTCACGCCCAGCGGACGCAGCCGGTCGGCCACGTCGTGGGCATCGCGCCATTGGAAATGCCCGGCGAGCCGCGCGTGGATTTCGTCCTCGTCCGCCACCTCGCGCCCGAAGAGCGGCTCCACGCCCGGCGTCCGCACCTGGTTGACCAGCACCAGGTGCTGCCGGGACAGCACGCGCACGTTGCGCACGAAATCCTCCGCCAGCACCGGATCGCCGAGGTCGGTGAGGAAAACCAGCAGGGCGCGGCGCGACAGCCGCGAACGCAGCTGGGCGAAGAGGTCGCCGAAATCGGGCGAATCCTCGCCGGGCTCCAGCGCGTGGACCGCCTCGCGGCAGGCGCCGTAGTGCAGCGCGCCGCTGCGGGCGCGCAGAAAGGAGCGCAGCCGCGAGTCGTGTGTCACGAGTCCGAAGCGGTCGCCCTGCCGGCCCGCGGCCAGCAGCAGCACCAGTGCGGCCGTGATGTGCCGCTCGAGCGTCGTCACGGTGCGTCCGTCCTGGGTCACGGGCCGGGCGCTGAGCCGCGAGGCGTCGATGATCACGTAGATTTCCTGCGTGCGCTCGACCTGGAAGACCTTGGTGATCGGCCGGCCGCGCTTGGCCGTGCCCTTCCAGTGCATCTCGTCGAAGCTGTCGCCCGGCTGGTATTCCCGCAGCCGCTCGAAATCGCGGCCGCGTCCGACCATGCGGCGCAGCTGCACGCCCGCCGCGCCGCGGTTCAGGAACAGCGCGGCCAGCTGCTTGCGCTCGGTGAAAAGGTTGGGATAGACGCGCAGCTCCGTCGCGAGCGGCTGCCGGCTGCGCAGCGTCCACAGGCCCCAGCGCGACTCGGATTCGAGACAGGCCTGCACCGCGGCGAACCGTCCGCGCCGCCGGGCCGTGCAGCGCCACTTCACCGGCACGCGGCCGCCCTCCGCCGGCAGCGCCAGCCGCAGGTCCGGCTGTTCGGATACGAACGGCTCGGGCAGCGCGAGCGCCAGCCGCAGGGCCCGCGGTCCGTCCTGCGCGCCCACGACCAACAGGGCCAGATCGGTCGCCCGGTCCTTCGTGAGCCGGCTGATGGCCGTGGTCTCGACCTTCGGATGCCGGGCGGTGCGCAGCGTGAGCAGCAGATCGAGGGCGGCGAGCGCCGCCAGCATCGCGCCCAGCAGCACGAGGATTCCGGCCAGCGCCAACGGCCCGGCCACGACCGCCAGCGGGATGAGCGCGGCGACGCACCAGAGCAGACGCGGGGCGGGGACGGGAGACATGGGTTCAGCGCGGCACGGCGACCTGTTCGAGCAGGCGGTTGAGCACCTCGGCGACCGAGAGTCCCTCGATCTCGAATTCGGGCCGGAGGAGGATACGGTGCGCCAGCACGGGCACGGCCAGACGGCGGATGTCGTCGGGGGTCACGTAGTCGCGGCCGTCGAGCGCAGCCCGCACCCGGCCGCCGGCCAGCAGCGCCTGGGTCGCGCGCGGTCCGGCGCCGGTGAGCACGCTCTCGTCGGTGCGGGTGGCCCGCACCAGATCGACGATGTAGGCGGTGAGTTCCTCGCGCACCAGCACGGTGTCGAGCGCGGCCCGCAGCTCCGCGAGCCGGCCCTTGGTCAGCACCGCTTGCACGGCGCCGCGCGCGAGCGCCGCCTCCGGGGCGTCGCCGCTGAGCAGGCGGCGCGCGAGCGTGATCTCATGGTCCCGCTCGGGGCAGGTCATCTGGATGCGGAACATGAAGCGGTCCTTCTGCGCCTCGGGCAGCGGGTAGGTGCCCTCCGATTCGGCCGGGTTCTGCGTGGCGAACACCGCGAAGTCCGGGTCCAGCGCGTGCGTCTCGCGGTCGATGGTCACAAGGCGCTCCTGCATCGCCTGGAGCAGGGCGGCCTGCGTCTTGGCGGGGGCGCGGTTGATCTCGTCGGCCAGCAGGAAGGTCGTGAACACCGGGCCGCGCACGAGCGTGAACTGGTTGCTCTGGAGGTTGAAGATGTTCGTGCCCGTGATGTCGGCGGGCATGAGGTCCGGCGTGAACTGGATGCGCCCGGTGTCGGCGCCGAGGACGTGCGCGAGGGTGCGCACGAGCAGGGTCTTCGCCACGCCGGGCACGCCCTCGATCAGCGCATGCTGGCGGGCGAGGATGGTGATCAGGGCCAGCTCGACGGCCTGATCCTGTCCGATGATGACCTTGGCGACTTCGGCCCGGGCCGCGGCGAGCACATCGAGGGTGGTTTTGAGGCTTTCGTTCATAAGGGGTCAGCGCGGTTTGAGCGCACGCACGAGCGCGTTGTAGGTGGCGGAAAGGGGTTTCTTGGGATCATGCGCCTTCCAGACGCTCTCCAGCCGCTCGGCCGACGCGGGAGTGAGACCTACGCGCCGGCCGCGGCGCCACTCGGCGACGCAAGCACCCAGCAGGGCGGCCCGGTCCACGGAGCGCCGCAACAACGCCGTGAATCCCGCGGTCGGTTCGTAGGCCAGCGCCACCTCGCCGCCGCGTTCCAACGGTTCGACGGGCGGCAAAAACGCCACGCCCTGACGCCATGCGTAGAGCAGGCCGAGCAGCACGCAGAGCGCGAACGCGCCGTGCAGGCCGTAGCTGCGCGCGAGATGCCCCACTCCGGTTTCCTGCAGCACGCCGAGCGGAGACTCAAGGAAGACCACCCGGTGGTGGTCGCCCACCAGCCAGGCGATGAGCTCGGTGACGCGGTTGAGATGCACGCTCTCGTTGCTCAGGCAGAAGGCGTCACCCATCAGCACGAGGCTGCCCTGGCCGACGGATTTCTCGATCAGCACGGGCTCTCCGGCGCGACGGTAGAGCACGCGCCAGCCGGAGGCGTCGGCCGGCGCAAAATACAGGTCGCTCTTCCAGGGCGCTTCCGCCGGCAGCGTGGTCTCCGCCTCCGGAGTCCGCTGCGCTCCGGTCTGGCGGCTCAGCAGCCAGCGGTGCTTCAGTTCCACGCCCCAGGCCGTGGTCAGTTCGGTGCGTTCGCTTGGCCGCAGCCCGGGCCGGCGGCGCTTTTCGCGCTTCTCGGCGGCCTCCTCGCGCTTCTTCCGCTCCGCCTTCGCCTCCTCGTCTTCCTCGGGATCAACCCTGCGGCCGCGCTCGTCGCGTTCCTCGCGGTTGAGATCGGCCCGGAACGCGAGCACCACCCGGGCACCGGAAGCCGCGGCGGCGTTCAGCGCGGCCAGTTCATCCGCGGGGATCCGCTGCCAGGCCTGCCACTCGAGACCGGCGAGCAGGACCAGGCGGCGCCGCGCGGCCAGCCGTTCCACCGGACGATGCTCGCGCTCCACCTGCAGGCCGGGAATCCGTTCCAGCGCCTCGTAGATCGCCCGCGTGCCAAGCGCGTCGGCGCGCATCGAGGAATAAGGCGGATAAAGATCACCGCCGCCCAGCCGCAGCCGGAACAGCCAGCCGCAGGCCGCAATCACCAGACCGGCCGCGAGGAACAGGGGAAACCAGCGACGCAGGGGAGTCATGGGCGATCCTCCAGCACCTGCAGCCACTCGCGCACCGCGACGTCGCTGGCCGCCGTCGAGCCATACCAGACGTCCTCAAACTGCCGGCGACGACGGCTGAAATCCTCCACCAGCGGCGGGCGGCTGCGGGCGCGCCGGCGCAGTTCGGTTTCGTAGTCCAGGTTGGTTTTGAACTTCGCGAGCGAGAGCAACCCCTCGTGCGCCCGGCGCGCCAGCGTGGCGAGGAACAGGGCGCGGAGCGCGAACCGCCATTCGCCGGCGGCAGCCTGCTGGCGGGCGAGATCCAGCCAGCCTTCGGCCGGCAGCCGCGAGACTTCGACGTTCTCGTCGCGCAAATCGGGAGCCGCAGCCGGGGCGGGGGCCGCGGCCCGCAGCGGCGGGGTGCGGTTGTGGGCCAGCACCTTCCAGAGCGTGAACAGCAGCAGCCCCGCCACGCCGACGATCAGCAGGTAGGCCGTCCATTGCAGCACCGCCATCCAGTCGAACGGCGCCCGCGCGCGGACGCCCGCCTCCGCGGAATCACCTTCCACGCCGTCCCCGGGCAGCAGCCCGCGCACCCAGCGGTGCAGCGCCTCGAACCAGCGCACCACCGTCCGCACCATCTGCGCGATGACGTCGAAGGTGGAGCGCACGAATCCCTTGATGATGCCCTCGTTTTCCAGATCGGGCGGCACGGGGGCCGGACGCAACCGCCAGCGGAAGTCCGGCTGCTCCAGCACCTGGTCGAGCGCCGGGTTCAGCAGGCGCGCGGGCGCTGCCTGTGCCGAGGCGGGCGCGGGTTGGGGCGCGGCGGCTTCGTTCGCCGGCAGCGGTGGCGCGGCGAAAAACAGTCCGCCGATGAGAATCAGCCCGGCCAGGGGCGTCGCGAGCCGGGACCGCGCGCCCTCGCGCCGCAACACGAGCCTCAGGTCGGCGCCCGTGTGCCGCGACCGCCCGTAGAAGGTCCGGAGCACGAAATACGTCTTGATGAGCGGATCGACCAGCAGGTGCGTCAGCACGGCCGTGAGCAGCAGGAAAGTCGAGTTGAGCATGTTCCAGCCTGAGAGCGAAAACCCGGTGCGCAGGCCCAGCCAGTTCGTGACCAGCGACGGCACCATGTAGAACGCCACCGCCAGATTCAGGAACACCATGAACCAAAGCCCGGAGAGGATCAGCAGCGCCCAGTGGTTCGGCACCGGCCAGAGCTGGGCCAGCGCCCAGGCCTGCTTGGTGCGGGACGGACCGCTGTCGCCCTCGTCCCGCGGCAGCACCGTGGCGGTCTGGTAGTGGCCGTAAACCCAGGCGAAGGGCACGCCGAAGAGCGCCGACAGCGGCACGAGCACGATGCCGCCCGCCTGCATCCGCAGCTGCGCCGAGATCTCGGCAAGCCAGTCGCGTCCGGTCCACGCCGGCGGTTCCTCGCCCGAACGCAGTGCCAGCAGCCGGCCGGCAAAGCGGTTCTGCCCCGCCTTCCTGAGGCCGAAGAGCAGCACCAACAGCAGCGCGCCGGCGGCGACCTCGCCGTCAGGCGGCGCGAACCAGGTGACGTAGGCCCAGAAATAAACCAGCGCCACCGCAAACGGCCCGCAGGCGGCGTAGTAGCCGGCCAGCCGCTCCGGATGCCGGCGCAGCAGGTGGACCGACTCCTCGATGAGGTCGGTGGCCCGCGGGGCAAGGTCCTTGGTGCGCGTGCGCGACATGTCCGGCTCAATCACCCGGCCGCCACACCGTGCCTTCGTGCACGGTCGTCGGAATCGTTTTCAGGAACTGCCCGAACCCGTAGAACACGATCCACAGGAGAAACACCGCCGCCACGAGCCGGCTCATCCGGCCGAGCCGCCGCCAGCGGGCGCGCGATTCGGTTTTTTTGCCGGCCGCCTGCCGGGCCAGACAATCCGCGCACAGCAGCTGTCCGGCGTGCTCCACCACGCATTCCCGGCAGAAGTGATCCTGGCAGGACGGGCAGCGCGCGACGGCCTCGCGCGCCGGATGCCGCTCGCATTTTCTGGCGGCCAGCACGCTCATGACGGCGGCAGGGACGGCGGCAACGGGGGTGGGATCGGCGGAGTCGTGCCCGTGTCCGCCACCGGCGCGGCCGGCGCGGCGACCGGCGCCACCGCGAGATCCGCCTGCGCGGCCTCGATCAGCGTCCGGAGTTCGCCCAGCACGCGGCGCGTCTTGGGCAAGCGGCTGAGGGCGGCGACGTTTTCCTGCTGCACCGCGGTGATCAGCACCACCCGGCAGCCCGGCCCGAGCAGGTGGTTCCAGAGAAACAACGGCAGGAAAACCGCCGCCAGAATGCCAAATCCGACCGGTCCGGAGCCACCCAGGGTCATGAACGCAACCATGATCAGCGCGATCGCCCCCAGCGTGAGCGCCAGGTAGGCGCGCCGGCCCGTATGCACGACCAGCATGCACTGGATGTCGCGCAGATAAAAGCGCCGGTAGGATTCCGTGTAGCCGGTGGACTGCACGTGCATCAGGTGGTCCGGCCCGAGCCAGAGCTGCGACATCGCGCCCAGCGTGCGGTGCAGGCGCGTGAGCTTGCGGTAGGCGGGCGTGGCGGCTGATGCGGAAACGGCCATGGTCAGAAGCGCAGGAACATGCGCGTGAAGATCAGAATCCAGCCGACGATCTGCGCCGTGGCCAGCAGGCCCGCGAGGATGAAGCGCCAGCGACGGCGCTTGCTCACGATGCTGCCGGGTTTGTTCCAGCCCCAGAAGCAGACGCCCAGCGCCGCGGGCGCGGTGATCAGCGTGAAGGGCCACAGCAGCAGCGGCAGGAACGCGAGCAGGAGCGCGATGTGCTCGTAGAGCACGCGATGATTTTCCGGGAGCTTGCGCCGGTCGGTGCGGGCCTCGAGGCAGGAGGGGCAGAAGTGCTGCCCCGACAGCGGCACCCGGCACACCGCGCAGACGTAGCGGCCGCAGCCGTCGCAGGCCGCCTCGGCCCGGTTCTGGGCGTGGAAATAGCAGTTCGCCTCCCCCACCCCGGTGGCGGCGGCCCGGTCCACCCGGCGCGCGGCGCCGAGCGCGGGGAAACGGAGCTGTTCAAACTCGCTGCTGCAGGCCGGACAACGGACCACGTCCACCCCCTGCCAGTAAACCTCCGGCACGGTCCGGCGGCACTTGGGGCAGGCGAGCTTGGCGGCGGTCATTTGACTTTGATCACCCGCGTGTCGCAGATGCGGTCATGCAGCGTGCGGCGCTCCTCGTCGAAACCCGCCATGAGGTAGCCGATGGCAAAAATCATGCCGCTGAGGATTTCCGCGAAATACCGCCCGATGATCCGCCCGGTCGTGAGCGCCGAGCCGTCGCTGCGCAAGACCCGGAGACCGAGGGCCAGCTTGCCGGGGGTCGCGGCGAATTTCTTCAGGAAAAACCAGGAGTAGGCCAGGCCGATCGCCGTGCCCACGAGAACGGAAGCGCCCTGGTAGGCCAGAAAACTGCCCGCGATTTCCGGCGTGGTGGGTTTCGGCCGAAAGATGAATTCACCGAAGAAAATCACCGACAAACCCAGATCCGCGACCAACCCGACCACGCCCGTGATCAGGCCGTCTAGAATCTTCGCCACGAGGCGCCGGCCGAAATTTCCATAGACCATCTGGTTCGGCTGCTGCACGCCCTCGCGCAGACGCTGGAAATACTGCTCCTTGTGCTCCGCGCTGATGAACTTGCCTTCGAAGGGCACCATGTCCTTCTGCCAGTGCCGTCCACCCGACGCGGCGCAGACCGCGGTCTCCGCGGCCACCTGCGCGTAGGGCCGCCACTCGGCCATGCTCTTGCTCCACACCAGCGTTTCTCCCGTGACCACGCCGTCCTTGATCAGACCCTCGAATGCCTCGGGGTTCACCGGTCCGACGCGATTCCCTCCGTTTGCGTAAAACCATTCCATGCCACTTAGTTGCCGGCCTGACTTTTGGGTCGCAACCGAAAACCGGGTGATACGCCGATTTTGTTCAGGCGGTTTTCGGGCTTGATTCGCTCATTGCGCGGCCGCGCTGCGCGCGAGCGCGATCGTGTCGAGCAGGTCGCGGCGGTAGCCGCCGGCGTCGTCAGGCAGGTGTTCGGCGACCCAAGTTTCAAGACGCGCCAGCGCCGGCTTCGCCTCCACCTGATCGGACTGCAAAATGCGTCCCAGTTCGGCCGCTGCGACGGCGAAACGGAAACCCGGCCCGGTCTGGTTCCACCCGCCGGCCGTCGCCGCCAGCGTCTGCTGCATCAGCGCCGGCCGCTTCTCGCCCGCGGCAAAATAATCCACGCGCACCTTTCCCAGTCCGTCCGTCCCCGCCGCGGCCTCGGGGCGCAGGTTCACTTCATACAGCGCCGTGAGTTTCCGCCCGGGCAGCACTTCCGGCGTCAGTTCCCCTTCTTGCCCTCCCAACAGGCTGACGTCGGTTACGCGGCCCGGATTCCAGTCCACGCGCCAGTTCACCTCGCGCGCCACCGGTTCGAGCAGGCCGTCGATCTGGCCGGCGAGCAGCCGCTCGGCTTCCTCCTCGGTGTTCACGTAACAGCTCCGTCCTCCGCCCTGCTGTGCGAGCAGTTCGAGCCGCAGGTCGTTGCGGTCGCTCCGGCCGAAGCCGAACACGCTGAGCCGGATGCCGGCGGCGGCGAAACGGGCCGCGATCCCGGCCAGCATCCGCTCGTCGGTCTCCCCGAGGTTGAAGTTGCCGTCGGTGCAGAGGATCACGGCGTTCAGGCCGGTGCTGGCGCGCGCGCGGCGCGCCACGTCGTAGGCCAGCGTCAGGCCGTCGTAGCCGTTCGTGCGACCCTGCGCGGACAAACCCGCCAGCGTGTCGCGCAGGTCGCGCCCTCCCGCTCCGACGGGTTCACTCGCGCGCACCTCGCGGGCTTCGGCGGCGTAGGTCACCACCGCCACCCGGTCGTCCGGCCGCAGCCGCTCCGCCAGGAGCCGCAGTCCCGCCTGCACCAGGGGCAGCCGGTTCGGCGTGTTCATCGAATCGGAGACGTCGATCGCGAGCACGATGTTCGCCGGCGGGCGCACCGGTGGCGGCGCCGGTTTCGCCTGCACCATCACCCGCACCACCTGCCGGCCGGGAGCGAACGGCGACGGCGCCATCTCCATGCGCACGGCCAGCGGCACCGGCTGGCCGCCTGGTGCCGGCCACTCGGGCGGCGCCTGCCGGAGCAAGGCCCCGGGACGCACCCGGTCCGCGGACGGCCACTGCCCGCGCGCGAGATCGCGCTGCAAATCCTTCAAACCGGGCTCAGGCGCACGGGCTGTTCCGGCGGACGAGGGCAAAGTCACCGACAGCGGTTCGCCGCTTTGAACCACGCGCGTCCGCGCCTGTGGCGATCCGGCCCAGGCACCCGGGCCACCGGCAGACGGCGCCTCCGCGTGGCCACTGACAGGTGCCCCACCCGCTCCCGCGCCACCGGGCCACACAACGGCCGGCGGCTCGTCGCGCGGCTCGCGCCCACCGGCCTCCGGCTCGGACTCTGGCGGCGCATCCGTCGGGGCGGGCGCAGCGCTGCTCTCAGTTTCCACCGGAACCGGCCCATCCGACGAAGACTCCCCCGACGCCCCCCCACCCTCGCCGGTTTGCGCTGCGCTCCGGCCGTGGCCCTGACCAAAGCGCTTGCGCTCCCAGTCGGCCTCACCCGGACGCAGTCCGCGCCGGCGTTCCCGCTGGGCGGTGTGAGCCTGCTCGCCCGGCTGACCGTGAGCTTCATCGGCCACGGCGCCACCCTCGCGCCGCACCGCGCGGACCGTTGGCACGTTGTCCGCCACAACCTCAGCGTCCGGCGACGTCCGTCCGCTGACGAACCACCACACGGCACCCGCTGCGATCAGGAGTCCGGCCAAAATGGCTACGACCCGGAACACCGGCATGCCGCCATGGCGCTTTCTTCGCCGCGGCGGCGGGGCGCCGTTCTGAAGAATCTGCGTCAGCGTGCGGACGGCGCGTCGGATCGTGTCCGCCGTTTCAAGCAGACCCTTGCCGTCGGGCCCGTGCTCGACCAAGGCCTTCTTCTCGGCCGCGCCCATCTCGTCGAGCGCGTAGGCGATGATCCGCGGATCGGTGATGCGCACCGCCGATTTCCCCGGGGCCGCCGGCATCGCCTGCACGATCCGCCCCATCGCGTGCTCGAACAACCCCTCCACGCCGCCGAGGGAAAGCCCCGTGACCCGCGCCATTTCCTCCGGATTGAAACCGAACTGGAAACGCAGCCGCAGCGCCTCCTGCTGTTTGCTCGTGAGCCGGGCAAAGGCCCGGTGCACCGCCACGCCGTCATCCTGCCCCTCGCTGCTCTCCTCCTCGTCGGCCGTGTCCGCCCCCACGTCCCGCAGCACGTCGCCGCGCTGGCCCGCACCCAGCAGGCGTTGCCGGCCGTGCGCGAACAGCCACACCGTGGGATCGTCGTCGAGTTCGCCGCCCTTGTCCAAGTCCCGCGCCAGCTCCGCCACGACCTGCTCGACCCTGGCCGCGTCCGCCCCCGGCAGGGCTCCGAGGTAACCGCGCAGGGCGGCGCCATGCCGCTCCAGCAAGGCTGAGGCGGCCGGCGGGACAATCCGGCCGGCGGAAGATGAGGAAAGACTGCTCACTGAGCCCCTTTATATCGGCGCAAACGGACGAAACTTGCCCCGCTTCGTCACTTGCGCCGGCCCCTGCAAACCGCAACTTGGTCACCATGTTACGCCGCCTGCCCCTGATCCTCTCCGCCCTCGCGCTGCTGGCCGGCTGCGCCAAGCGCGAAACGCCCGCCGAAGCCGGCCGGCGCTCGGGCACGCTGCTGGTGACGAATTCGGCCGAGCCCCAGTCGCTCGACCCCCACCTGCTGAGCGCTGCCACGGAGGTGGACCTCGCCGTGGCCTTCTTCGAGGGCCTGTGCGTGCTCGATGAGCGCACCTCCCAACCCCTGCCCGCCGTGGCGGAACGCTGGGAACGCGATGCCTCCGGTCTCGTTTACACGTTCCATCTGCGCCCCAACGCCCGCTGGTCCAACGGCGATCTGCTGACCGCTCAGGACTTTGTCGTCTCCTGGCAGCGGATCCTGGCTCCCGCGCTGGCGGCCGAAAACGCCTACTTGCTCCACGTCCTGAAAAACGCCGCCGCCCTGAACCGCGGCGCCCTCACCGACCCGACGCAACTCGGCGCCGTGGCGCTCGACGATCACACCCTGCGCCTCACGTTGGAACGGCCCACGCCTTATCTCCCCGCGCTCACGGCCCTGCCCGCGTGGTTTCCGGTCAATCCCCGCGTGCTCGCCAAATTCGGCGATATCAAACAACGCTCCCCCGCGTGGACCCGCCCGGAAAACCTCGTCGGCAACGGTCCGTTCACCCTCGCGGAGTGGACGCCCAACGCCCGCCTCGTCGCCGTGAAAAATCCGGCCTACTGGGACGCCGCCACCGTCCGGCTCAACCGCATCGTTTTCCTCACGACGGAAAACGCCGAGGTGGACGAACGCAACTACCGCGCCGGACAGGTCCACGTGACCGGGAGCCTGCCCGCCTCCAAGATCGAAGCCCACCGCACCGCCAAGCCCAGCGCCCTGCGGTCCGACCCGTTCCTCCAGGCGATCTTTCTTCGTTTCAACACGACGCGTCCGCCCTTCACCGACGTGCGGGTCCGCCGCGCCCTCTCGCTGGCCATCGATCGAGAAGTGATCACCGACAACGTGCTGCGCGGCGGCCAGCTCCCGGCCCGCAGCTTCACGCCGCCCAATCTCGCCGGCTACACCGCCCGCACCCGTGTCGCGACCGACTACGAAGCCGCCCGCCGCCTGCTGGCCGAGGCCGGCTATCCCGGCGGCCGCGGCCTGCCCGTGCTCGACCTGCAGGTGCGCAACGACCAGCACCAGCCCCGCGTGGCCGAGGTGCTGCAGGCCCGGTGGAAGGAGGAACTGGGCATCACGCTCACGATTTCCCCGATGGAGCAGAAGACCTGGTTCCAAAACCAACAAAGCCTGAACTACACGCTCTCCGGCGCCGGCTGGATCGGCGACTTCGTGGACCCGGTCACCTTCCTCGACCTCTTCGTGTCCACCGGCGGCAACAACTGGACCGGCTGGGCCAATTCTGAATACGACCGCCTGATCGCCGAAGCCGGGCGCGCGACCGGTCCCGCTGCCCGCTTCGAGTTCTTCCAACAGGCCGAAGCGCTCCTCCTTGAACAGGCACCCGTCGCTCCCGTCTTTTTCGGCGTGAAGAATTTTCTCCTCCACCCCGCCGTGCACGGCTGGGAACCCTCCTTCCTCGGACAGCACCAATACAAAAAGGTTTACCTGTCTCCTTAACCCTCGCCTGCGTGTCATTCTGAGCGTAGCGAAGAATCCAGAACATGGCCGCTCGCCTTTTATTCACCGTCCTTTGCCTCACGTTGGCGCCAGTCTTGGCTGCAGCCAGCGACCTCACCATCGTCCGCGTTTACAACGGCTGGCGCGACGCCGCGTCCTTCAAGCGCATCTCCGAATACTTCGACGGCAAGGAAAACACCGGCGGCGAGGCCGTGCTCCGCACCCGCCCCGACCAGCGCGGCGGTTATTATTTCCTCGTGCGCGTGACCAACCCGTCCGGTGCCCGCGCCGTCACCGCCCGCCTGCAGGTCATCACCCAGACCGACGCCCAGCCGCAGACCTTCACGTTCACGCCCGCCCTCAAGGCCGGCGACACCGTCTTCCACCTCGGCCTCACCGGCGCCGACTGGACCGACCCCAAGGCCGACCCCGTCGCCTGGAAACTCGAACTCACCGACGCCGACGGCAAGACCCTCGCCACCGAGAAGAGCTACCTCTGGGAAAAGCCGGCGGGAAAATAAACGTTGTCTGTCATTCTGATCCCGCAACAGCGGGAGAAGAATCCAGAGGCACCCGAATATCGCGTCCACCTTCGCTGGATTCTTCGCACCGCTCAGAATGACACGATCCGGAAGTTCAAAGATATCTTCCGGCTGGCAGCCACTCGCTGGCTGGAGCCCCACCCCCGACGTCCTCCGCGAGACCCTCGACGGCGGCCAGGCCTTCCGCTGGACGCTTGAACCTGGAGCCGCGGCGACCCCGCCGCGGTGCCTCTGGACCGGCAACTGGTCCACGCACTGCGTCCAACTCCGCGCGGGCGGCTCCGGCCTGCAATGGCGCGGCACTCCCGCCACGACCTCCGCCGACCTTTGCCGTTACCTCGCCCACGACCTCGATTGGACCGCACTCACCAACTCGCTCCCCTGGCGCAGCGATGCCCACCTCGCCCACTGCATCGCCGCGTTTCCCGATCTCCGCATCCTGCGCCAACCCTTCGGCGAAACGCTCCTCGGCTTCCTCTGCAGCGCCACCAAGCAGATCGTCCAGATCAAGCAGATGGTCGCCCTGCTGGCTGAACGGCATGGCTCGCCGATTCTTTCGCGCTCCGCACTCCGCGCTCCGCATTCCGCGTCTGCATGCCGCCTCCCGACCTGGCCTGAACTCGCCACCATCCCCGAAAAAGACCTCCGCGCCTGCCTCCTCGGCTTTCGCGCCCGCTACATCGCTGAAACCGCGAAATTCCTCGCCGCGCGTCCCGGCTGGCTCGACGAAACCGAAGCCCTGCCCTACCCGGCCGCCAAGGCCCGCCTCATGGAACTGCCCGGCGTCGGCGAAAAGGTCGCCGACTGCGTGCTCCTCTTCGGTGCCGGCAAGCTCGAGGCTTTCCCCGTGGACACCTGGGTCCTGAAATCCCTCGCCCGCCGCTACGGCCTCGACGGCTGGAAACCCGCGCAGGTCGCCCATTTCGGCCGCACCCATTTCGGGCCGCTCGCCGGCCTCGCCCAGCAGTATCTGTTCAGCTGGGAACGAAAATTCGGCGGTCGCTAGATCGCCGGCGCTTCCTTC
>JAUPWC010000257.1 GCA_030916665.1 Verrucomicrobiota bacterium | reverse complement strand
TTGCCGGGGAAGCCTCCATCCAGCGTGTCGAGTCGCTCAACGTGTTGGGCCGCCTGCCGGGCACCGATCCCGCGCTGGCCGGCCAGCCTCTCGTCATCACGGGGCACTTGGATCATCTCGGGATCGGCACCGCGGTGAAAGGCGACACGATCTACAACGGCGCCGTGGACAACGCCCTGGGCATCGGGGTGCTGCTGCAAGTCGCCGAGGAACTCGCCCACGGCCCCCGGCCGCGCCGTCCCGTGCTCTTCGCCGCGGTCACCGGCGAGGAAAAGGGCCTGCTCGGGTCACACCGCGTCGCCACGCAACCGCCCGCCTGGGTGCATCGCTGCATCGCGAGCCTGAACATCGACATGCCGCTCCTGAGCGCTCCCGCCCGCGACCTGATCGCCTACGGTTATCGCAATTCAACCCTCGGCGCGGTCTTGGAAAAAGTTGCTGCGCGGCACGGGCTCGTGGTCAGCCCCGATCCCGCCCCGGAGGAAGTCCGTTTCGTCCGGAGCGATCAGTATTCCTTCGTTCTGACCGGGGTCCCCGCCATGAAGGTCGATCCGGGCAAACAAGCCGTGGATCCGGCCGTGGACCTCGTGGCCGCCGAGGCTGACTTCCGCAAAAACCACTACCACCGGCCGTCCGACGAACTGAGCCGGCCGATCGACTGGGCGGCGGCCGCCCGCTTCAACGCGCTCATGGCCGATCTTGCCCGCACCGTGGCGGACGACCCTCAGGCGCCCACGTGGCTGCCCGGGGATTTCTTTGGCGAACTCTTCGGTCCGAAAAAATAACCCGGGGCGGGCGCCAAGCGCCAATCCCCGGGAAAACTGGCGCTGACCGGCTTTACTCCTTGATGCCGACGTATTGGAGGAAGGCCTTCTGCGAACGCGGGCGGCCGAGGAACTTATCGACCGACTCGGCCACATCGCGGGTGTTGCCGGCGGCGTAAACCTCGTCACGGAGGCGGCGGCCGATCGTTTCGTCAAAGTAGCGGTCCGGCGCGGCCTCGAACACGCTGGCCATGTCGCTGGCCATGACCTTGGCCCAGAGGTAGCCGTAGTAGCCGGCATCGTAGCCGGTCAGGTGGCCGAAGTAGGCTACGAAGGCCGTGTCCGGCGCCGGCGTGATGGAGACTCGGGCGCTGACGTCGTTGCTCAGCTTGACCACATCGGTCGTCCAGGCGTCGCCTGGCGACAGGGTGTGCAAACCGAGATCCATGAGGCCGAGCGAGAGCTGGCGACGGTAGGTGACGCCCTCCGTGGCTTCACGGGCGCGGATCATGGCGTCAATGGTCTCGGCCGGAATCTTCTTCGTCGGATCGCGGTAGTCGGCGGCAAAGGTGTCGAGCACGGCCTTGTTCCACACCCAGTTCTCCAACATTTGCGATGGCGCCTCGATGAAATCCTTAGGCACGCCGGCATAGTTGAGGCTCGAGTAGCGCGCCCGGCCGAGCAGGTTGTGCATCACGTGGCCGAACTCGTGGAAGAGGGTCTTCACGTTGTCGTGGGACAGCAGCGAGGGCTTGCCCGCGGTCGGCGGCGGGAAATTGCACAGCAGCACGGAGACCGGGAGCTGATAACCGCCAGCGGACAGCGCGCAGCCCATGTTCTGCCGGAAGTGGCCGTTGTGGTTGTATTTCCCTTCGCGCGGGAACATGTCGAGGTAGAAGGCCCCGATTGGTTCACCGCTGCCCGCATCGGCGGCGATCCACAGCTGCACGCCGGGCGCCCAAACGTAGGGAGGTTCGATCTGGGTGAACTTCAGCGCGAACACCTTCTCGTAGATTGCAAACATGCCGCGCAGCGTGGGCTCGTAGGCGAAGAACACACGCAGCGCCTCGGTATCGACCGCGTATTTTTCCTTCCGCAGCTTGTTGGTGTAGTAGGCCGTGTCCCATGCCTCGATCCGGGAGTCGGCCAGCCCGGTGTGTGCGGCCTTGAGCTGACGGAGGGTTTCCACCTCCTCCACGAACTTCGGCTGCAGGCCCTTGACGAGATCCTCCTCGAACTTGAGCGCCACCGCCGCACTGCCCGTCATGCGGGTCTCGGTGCGGAATTCCGCCCACGTGGCGTAACCCAGCCGCCGGGCGATCTCGGCGCGCAGGGCGACGAGCTTGGCCAGGACCGGGATGTTTTTCTCCCGGGCCAGCTGGCCGCGGGCCACCGTCACCCGGCGGCGCACCTCGGCGTTGTCAGCGTTGTCCTGCACGGCGGCCACATGCCAGGTGATGTTGGCCATCACCCGGTAGCGGCCGTCGGGTTGCTTCACGCCGGGACTGTTCAGCAACGCGGCAGGCACACCGGCCAGCTCTTCCGCCGTGAAATCAAGGGGCGCGCGCGCCTCGTTGATGTTCACGTCGAACTGCCGCTCCAGCTCGGACAGGCTCTTGCGCAACAGCTCGACCTGCTGACGTTCGGCCGGCGGCAAGGCGAGGCCCGCCCGCCGGAAGTCTCGCAGAGTAAAATCGACCAGCCGCTGCTGCTGGGCATCGAGCGCGGGCTTGGTGTCAGCCCAACGCTGCAGCACCCGGTAAAGATCCTCGCGATACTCAAGCGCGATGCCCCAGGCCTCGATGCGCTGCCCGGCGTCACGGGCGATATCGCGCAAGCTCTTGTCCGGATGCGACTCGGCCAAGGTGCCGATGTGGTTGGCCCAGGTGCTCACGCGACCGGTGATTTCCTCAAAGGCACCAAAGGTGCTCACAAAGGAAGCCTTGCCCGCATGCTGCGACGCGAGAGCAAGCAGGGCCGCATCGGCCGCCGCCAGGGCAGTGGTCGTGCGGTTGCTGATTTCATCGGCGGTGCGCGGATAGTCGGGCAATTCAAGGCGCAGATTGCTGCGGGCGGCCTGAGCCTGGAAATCGGCCAAGGTCGGCCCGGTGCCGGCGGCGAAAGAGGTGGCAACGAGAGTGCAGGCCAGAACGGCGGAACGGAACGGAAGCGGAAGTTTCATGGAAAAAAAGCGGGGCGCGGGTGAAAAGAAAACCGCCACGCGCCGCATGAAACGGCGGGTGGCGGCAGGGTTAAAACGACACCGACATCGGTCTCACTGCTTGATGCCAACGTCCTCCAGGAAGGCCTGCATGGAGCGCGGACGGCCGAGGAACACCTCGACCGACTCGCTCACATCGCGGGTGTTGCCGGCACCGTAGATCTCCTTGCGCAGACGGCGACCGACCTGTTCGTCGAGGAAACCCTTGGGCGAGGCCTTGAAGATGCTGGCCATGTCCGCGGCGATCACTTCCGCCCACATGTAGCTGTAATAGCCGCCGTCGTAGCCCGCGAGGTGTCCGATGTAGGCGCCCCAAAATGTGTCGGCCGGCGTGGCGATGGTCACCCGCTCGGTGGTCTCGTTCACGATCTTCACGATGTCGGCCATCCAGGCTTCGTCGGCGGTCAGGGTGTGCAGGGCGAGGTCCAGCGAACCGATCGCCAGCTGGCGGCGGGTGAAGTAGCCCTGCGTGGCCTGGCGCGCGGCCACCATGGCGGCGATGGTCTCGGCGGGGATTTTCTTCGACGGATCGCGGTAGTCGGCCGCGAAGGTGTCCAGCACCGCTTTGTCCCAGACCCAGTATTCCAGCATCTGCGACGGGGCCTCGACGAAATCCTGGGGCACGGCAAAGCCCGTCTGCGCCACGAAGCGCGAACGGCTGAGCATGCCATGCATGACGTGGCCGAACTCGTGGAAAAGAGTCTCAACGTCCGAGTGCTTCAACAGCGACGGCTTGTCGGCGGACGGCGCGGGAAAGTTGCAGAGCAGCGCGGCGACCGGCAGGTCGTATTTGCCGTCGGCCATCACGCCGCCGACCTTCTGCGGAAAGCAGGCGAAGTGGTTGAACTTCCCCTCGCGCGGGAACATGTCGAGGTAGAAGGCTCCGATCGGCGTGCCGGTGTCGGCGTCGGCCACCAGGTAGAGCTGGATGCCGGGTGCCCAGATGTAGGGCGCCTGCACTTCCGTGAACTTCAGCCCGAAGATCTT
>JAUPWC010000256.1 GCA_030916665.1 Verrucomicrobiota bacterium | reverse complement strand
CGTGTCATAGTCAAGCTCCCAACCCCTGCGAATTGCTGACTGGCACAGGATGTTGCGTGGCTGTAACGTGATTCAGGTAGGACCGCATGGCATGCTTTTTGCCAAACATGTGCGGTCTTGCGAATTCAGGCAGGATTGGGGCTGGAGAAAACTGTTTTCATCGCGGGCAATCCCCCTTCGTATTCGGATTTGTGACCCAGACGCCCCTGACCTCGTTTACCCGCCGCCGAGGAGTCTGGCTTGGGGCCGCCGCCCTGCTGCTGGCAATGGGGCTGGCTTATCTGAACAGTTTTCACGGCCCCTTCGTCTTCGATGACCTGCCGGCGATCGTCCATAATCCGAGCATCCGCTCGCTTTGGCCGCTAAGCGGGGTGCTCGCGCCCGATCTGGTGGATGGCGGTGTCACCGTCAGCGGGCGTCCGTTTGTGAATCTGAGTCTGGCGCTGAACCACGCCATCGGTGGCGAATCGGTGGTCGGTTATCATGTGGTCAACTTTCTCATCCACGCCGCTTCCGGACTGCTGTTGTTTGGCGTGGTGCGGCGAAGCCTGTTGCAGCCGGCTCTGGCGCCTCGGTGGGGGGAGCAGGCCCTGGCGGTGGGATTGAGTGTGGCGGCGCTCTGGGCGCTGCATCCGCTGCAGACCGCTGCAGTGACCTACATCGTCCAGCGGGCCGAGGCGATGATGGGACTGTGTTTCCTGCTCACCCTGTATGCTTTCATCCGGAGCGTCGGGGCGACGCGTTCGTTGGGCTGGCAGGCGCTGTCGGTGGTGGCTTGCCTCGCCGGCATGGCATGCAAGGAGGTCATGGGAGTCGCTCCGGTGATGATTTTTTTGTATGACCGGACCTTTGTGGCAGGCTCGTTCCGCGGGGCGTGGCAGGCGCGAAGGAATTACCATCTCCTGCTCGGTTCCACCTGGCTGCTGCTGGCCTGGCTGGTCGCCGGCACCGGCGGGCGGGGCAGCACGGCGGGATTTGGTGCCGAGGTCACTCTCGTGTCCTATGCCTTCACCCAATGTGAGGCGATCATCCGCTATCTGAAGTTGGCCATCTGGCCCAGCCCTTTGGTCTTTGATTACGGCACCGCCACGCTGGACAGTCTGGCTTCCGTTTGGTGGCAGGCGCTGCTGATCGTCGGTCTGGTGGCGGCCGCGGGTCTGGCCCTGGTGCACCGTCCGGTCGCCGGGTTTGTGGGCGCCTGGTTTTTCGTATTGCTCGCGCCCAGTTCCAGTTTTGTGCCGGTGGCCACCCAGACCATGGCTGAGCACCGCATGTATCTGGCGCTCCTCGCCCCGGTGATCCTGCTGGTTTTCGGTCTCCACCGATTGCTCGGACGCCGGGCGTGGGTGGCGGTGGGGCTGCTCGCGTCGCTTTTGGGGGCATTGACGCATGCGCGCAATGCCGACTACGCGACCGCGCAGGGTCTGTGGGCCGACACTCTGGCGAAACGTCCCGACAATGTCCGGGCGCACCACAACCTCGGCTTGGCCGAGCTGGCCGCCGGGCGCCTGAGCGAGGCGGAAAAACATCTGCGAACAGCGGTCGAACTCGATCCGTCCGCGCCCGAGCCGCACTACAATCTGGGCGTGGTGCTCGCCCGGTCCGGACGACCGCAGGAGGCGATGGCCGCATATCGAGAGGTGCTCCGCCTGGGGCCGGACCATGCCGAGTCACACCGCAATCTCGGCGACCTACTGATGGAATCCGGCCGGCCGGGCGAAGCTCTGGCCGAGTTTGTGAACGCCATCCGGATCCGGCCTGGCGCGGGAGAGTTTCACTTCGGCGCCGGCAACGCCGCGGCGGCACTCGGGCGCTTTGAAACGGCGGCAGGTTATTTTCGCGATGCGGCGCGGCTGCAGCCGGCGAATGCCGAGGCGCGCAACAATCTCGGGAATGTGCTGCTCGAACTGGACCGTTTGGCGGAAGCGATGGGCGAGTTTGAGACGGCCGTGCGCCTCCAGCCGGATTACTTCGAACCGCGGCGCACCCTGGCGCTGCTGCTGTTGCTGCATCTCAACCGGCCCGCGGATGCGCGCACGCATCTTGAGATCCTCGCCCGGGCGCGCCCGGCGGACCGCGAGATCGCCGAGGCATTGGCGCGGGCGCGCGCCGCCTCGCGTTAAGCGAACCGGCTTTGGGCTCGTGTCCGTTCGGCCCGCTTGGCTCAATCAAGCCATGACCGCCACCGCTTACCCTCGCCACGAGGAGATCGCCAACCGACTTACGCACGGGGTGGGGGCGCTGCTCGGGGTGGCGGGGTTGGTGCTGATGGTCGTCGCCTCAGCGCGGCATGGCGATGCGTGGCATGTCGTGAGCACCGCCATATTCGGCACCACGCTCGTGCTCCTCTACACGGCGTCCACCGCCTACCACAGTGTCGAGCGCGAGGAAACCCGTCGCCTCCTGCGCAAGTTCGACCACGCCGCGATCTTCCTGCTCATCGCGGGCACCTACACGCCGTTCGTGCTCGTGACGCTGCGCGGGGTCTGGGGCTGGAGCCTGTTCGGCGTGGTCTGGGGTCTCGCCGTGGTCGGAGTGGCGTTGAAATTCTGGGTCGCGGGACGCTTCCGCGTGGTCTCGACCCTGATCTATCTCGCGATGGGCTGGCTCGTGATGATCGCGAT
>JAUPWC010000255.1 GCA_030916665.1 Verrucomicrobiota bacterium | reverse complement strand
TACCTGTGGCCCGCGATGTGGAACAACGCCTACAACGAGGACGATCCGCGCAACCCCATCCTTGCCGACGAGTACGGCATCGTCATGGGCACCTCCCACCACGAGCCGCTCATGCGCGCCCACGCCGAGTGGGGCAAATACGGCAAAGGGCCCTGGGACTACTCGAAAAACGCCACCGTGCTCCGCGACTTCTGGCGCACCAGCGTCGAGCGCACGAAGAATTTCGAGAACATCATGTCGCTCGGCATGCGCGGCGACGGCGACGAGGCCATGACGGCCGACACCAACACCAAGCTCCTCGAACGCATCGTCGCCGACCAGCGCGAGATCATCGCGTCCGTCACCGGCAAGCCCGCGGAACAACAGCCGCAGCTTTGGGCGCTCTACAAGGAGGTGCAGGACTACTACGAGGCCGGCATGCGCGTGCCCGACGACGTCATCCTCCTCTGGTGCGACGACAACTGGGGCAACATCCGCCGCCTGCCCACGCCCGAGGAGCGCAAGCGCCCCGGCGGCGCGGGCGTCTATTACCACTTCGACTACGTCGGCGGTCCGCGGAACTACAAGTGGATCAACGTCACGCCGATCACCAAGGTCTGGGAGCAGATGCACCTCGCCTGGCAGCTGGAGGCCAACCGCATCTGGATCGTAAACGTCGGCGACCTCAAGCCGATGGAGTTCCCCATCGAGTTTTTCATCCGTTACGCGTGGAACCCCGCCCGCTGGCCCTACGAGAAACTCGGGGAGTATTCCGAGCAATGGGCCGCGCGCGAGTTCGGCGCGGCGCACGCCGCCGAGGTGGCCGCGCTCATCAACGGCTATTCCAAGCTCAACCGCCGCCGCACGCCGGAGCTGTTGGAGCCCGACACTTACAGCCTGACCAACCACCGTGAGGCCGAGCGCCTGCTGGCCGAGTGGTCGGATCTCGTGACCCGCGCCGAGAAACTCAACACCACCCTCGCGCCCGAATACCGCGACGCCTTCTACCAGCTCGTTCTCTATCCGGTGAAAGCCAGCGCCGGTGTGCATGAGCTTTACGTCTCCGTGGGTCTCAACCGCCTCTACGCGCGCCAGGGCCGCACCGACGCCAATCTCCACTCCGCGCGCGCCCGCGAACTCTTCGCCGCCGACCGGAAACTTGCCGAGCAGTATCACCAGCTCGGCGGCGGCAAGTGGAACCACCTGATGAGCCAGATCAAGTTCGGCTACACTTACTGGCAGTCGCCCGAGATGGACGCCATGCCGGCGGTGCACGAGGTGCTGCCGCGCGCGGGCGCCTCGCTCGCGGCCGCCATCGAGGGCTCTGAGGTCGGCTGGCCCGTCTATGGCGCGCCGCGCCCGGTGTTGCCCGAGCTGAACGTGCTCCACGGCCAGGCGACGCGTTGGGTCGAGTTGTTCAACCGCGGCGCCGAGGCCTACGACTTCAAGGTTTCCGCCGATCAGCCCTGGGTGAAGGTCTCTGCCGTCTCCGGTCGCGTCGGGGACCGCACGGTCCGCATCAAGCTCGGTGTGGACTGGGACGCCGTGCCTGCGGGCAAGACGGCCGCCACGATCACTTTTAACGGCGGTGCCGCCGGACGCTTCGCCGTGCAGTTGCCCGTTCACAAGCCGACGGAGGCCGTGACCGGTTTCGTCGAGACCGACCGGCACATCGCCATCAACGCGCTCAATTTCGACCGCACCGTCACCGCGGGTGACGTCACCTGGCAGAAGCTGCCCGGTTTCGGTCGCACTCACGGTGGCGTCACCGCGTTTCCCGTCACGATGCCTGCGGTCACCCCCGGCGCAGCTTCCCCGCGGCTTGAATATGACCTGCACACCTTCTCGTCCGGTGACGTGAAGGTGGAAGTCCATCTCGCCCCGTCGCTCGACTTCCAGTCCGGCGAGGGCCTGCGCTACGCCATCTCGATCGACGACGAGCCGCCGCAGATCGTGAAGGTCGGCACCTGGACACCCCAGGCCAACTGGTATGCCGCCGTGGCCGACAGCGTCCGCCGCGTCGCGACGACTCACAAGCTCGCCGCGCCCGGAAAGCACACGCTCAAGTTCTGGCTCGTGGACCCCGGCGTCGTGCTCGAGCGCATCGTCATCGACACCGCGCCGCCGCCCGCCACGCCGCCCGCGCGCGGCCCGCGCCCGGCTCCGGGTGTCCGCCCCAGCTACCTCGGCCCGCCCGAAAGCCCGCGGGGGTAGGGTAGGAGCGGCTTTATTCCGCGATGGTCTGGCGTATCAACCCATCGCGGCATAAAGCCGCTCCTACGGTTCGGACATCGCCGCACTTTTAGGTTCCCCGGTCCCAATCCAGCGGCTGGTCCTATTTCTTGCTCCCGCCCGTTTTCGTTGGTGCCGGCACCTTCGCCTCGCCGATGAACTTGAGATCGCCAAGTTCAACCGAGCCCTTGGACTCTTCGCCTTTGATGAGTCGGCCGCTGTCCTGGCCAAAGTATTTCGAGGCCCCCTTCAGCATCGGCCCGAAGCTGTGGTCAAAACGGTTGCCGGGCGATCGGACGCTGACCCGCGTCTGCCAGAGCAGCTTCTTCTTGTTGTGATCGGTGAGTTCACGGAAGTCGTAGGCCGAGATGACGATGAAATACCGCGACTCTTCGACATCGGTGATAAGATCCGTATAGCGGTCGCCGCCTCCGGCCCAGCGCCTGATGTCGTTGGTGTCGGCCAGATCGTCCATGTAGCCGAGAATGCGCGCGTTGTGCTCGTTTATCCGGTCGCGCGCCTGATTTTCGGTAAACAGCCGGAGCATGGCCATTTCGAATTGGGCCTTCAAATAACCAGCATCACCGGACTCCCCCGCAGTCAGCGGATCCACCAGGGGTTTGATTACGGTGCCTCCTGCGTTACTGAGGCCTCGCAATTCAGACAATACCTGTCCGGCATAGCCGACACCCTGTTCGTAATTGGTGCCGTTTGGCGCGATGGTGCTGCCCCACTGCAGCGTGAGCAGCAGGTTCGCCTGTTCCTTGCTCTGGGCGTAGCGATAATTCTGCTGGGCCAGCAGGCGCATGGAGATTTCCGCGACCTCGGGATAGGTGATCCGGTCCACCGTCACGTCGCTCGTGGTGCCGGCTATGCGCCCGCCATTGGCCAGCGCGTAGTATTCGGGTTTGTATGATCCGTCCTTCCATTGCTCGCGCTTGTAGCCGTTGCCCACGCGCGAATACACGGAAGTTGCCACCGTGTCGGCAGCGGACAGAGCGATGAGCAGGCCGGCCGAGGCTGCGGTAATACAGATTCGTCGGAACATGGGGAACAGGGGTTGGGGTTTCCGTTTCTGGCAATGTGGCCCCACTGCCGAACGCCCAAAAGTGGGGCGCGAGAACCTGACAAGTGCTAACCCCGGCTGTTCCGTTTGCGCAACATCATCTTTACCGCGCCACCCCCGGCCACGCCCCCCGCTCGCCGCGGCCCAGCCCGGCGTCCGACCCAGCTACCTCGGCCCGCCCGAGAGCCCGCGGGGGTGAGGCTTCTTGAGGATTACCCAAAGAAGAGACACTGCATCAGGTAGGGCGAATCCTCCGGATGAGCCGTGCGCCGAAGCGGCTCGTCGGGACGACTCGCCCTACCCGGCTAGCCGGCCGCAGTAACTTCTTTGGATAATCCTCAATAAGTTCTTTCTGTGGGAGCGAGCTTGCTCGCGACAAACGCGCGTTCGTGTCGCGAGCAAGCTCGCTCCCACAGGCGAACCTCCGGTTCACCAAGGCCGTGTCATCCTGAGCAAAGCGAAGGATCCAGAAGCACTCGTTCACCGGATACCTTCTGCAAATTTCCTGCCGGATTCTTCGCTGCGCTCAGAATGACAGATGTGTGGGCATTGGTTGGTCGTTTTTTTGCGCCTTCTGTGCCTTTCGTGGCCAATCTGTCTTGCCCTCTTCCCGCTCGCCGTCGCCCTCCCGTCTGCTAGAGCGTTGGCTGCATGAACGTCCGCCACATCGCCAAGCTCGCCGGCGTGTCCCCCTCGGCAGTGTCGCTGGCGTTGCGCGACAGCCCGCGCATCTCCGCGAAGACCAAGGCGCTCGTGCTCAAGTTCGCGCGCGAGACCGGCTACACGCCCGACGCCCGCATCGCGGACCTCATGCGCCACCTGCGCAAGCCGCGCGGCGTGCGCCCGCAGGCCTGCTTCGGCGTGATCTCGTTCTACGACACCCTGCGGCCGTGGGAAAAGTCCCGGCATCTCGCCAAGATCTACGAGGGCATGCAGGCGCGCGCCCGCGAACTCGGTTACCGCGTCGAGCCGCTCTGGCTGCGCGCGCCGGGCATGACCCACCGCCGGTTCGACGAAATTCTCGTCGCCCGCGGTATCGACGGCCTGCTCAGCTTCGGCAGCCCCGAATTCAACGAGGATTTCCCCGCCGAGCTGGGCCAGCACGCCATCGTCACGGTCGGCCTCAGCATCCGCACGCCGCTGCACCGCGTGACGAGCCACTTCTACAACGACACTCTCAACGCCCTCAACCGCGTGCATGCGCTGGGTTACAAGCGCCCCGGCCTCGTGCTCGGCGC
>JAUPWC010000026.1 GCA_030916665.1 Verrucomicrobiota bacterium | reverse complement strand
CTGCCAGTCTGGACGTCCTGCGCGCCTTGGAAGCACGGTTGCAGGGCGTTCAGTTTCATTGCACCGAGTTGTCGGTCGGCGCGGGCGAATACCTGAAAAACGGCGACCCCTTGCCGGATTCGGCCATCGCTCGCATGAAACAGGCCGATGCCATCCTGCTAGGCGCCATGGGACTGCCCTCTGTCCGCTGGCCCAACGGCGTGGAGATGACTCCGCAGATCGACATCCGCGAGAAACTCGACCTCTACAACGGCGTCCGCCCGATCAAGCTCTACCACGAGTCACACTCGCCGCTCAAGGGTTACGGCGGCGCCCTTGGCAAACCCATCGATTTCGTCATCATCCGGGAAAACTGCGAGGGCCTCTTCTCCGAACGCCTCACGCCTCGTCCCGCCGGGCGCGACTTCGAGACCGACACCATGAAGATCACCCGTCGCGGCGCCGAGCGCGTCTGTCGCGAGGCTTTCAAGCTCGCTCGCACGCGACGCAAGCATTGCACCCTGGTGGACAAGGCCAATGTCCTGCCTTCGATGGCCTTTTTCCGGAAAATCTTCGACGAGGTCGCCGCCGAGTTTCCGGATGTGCAGACCGACCGGGTCTACATTGACGCGATGGCGCTCTTCCTCGTCCAGCGCCCACACTCTTTCGACGTCATGGTAACGGAAAACATGTTCGGCGACATCCTCTCCGACCTCGCCGCCGGCTTGGTCGGCGGCATGGGTATGGCGCCCTCGGCCGACCTCGGCGACGAATACGGGCTGTTCCAACCCTCGCACGGCACCGCTCCTACTATCGCGGGTAAGGGCATCGCCAATCCCATCGCGACGATCCTATCCCTCGCCATGCTCCTCGACTGGCTCGATCACCCCGAGACCAAACGCGGAGCCCGGATGATTGATGCGGCCGTCGCGCGAGTGTGCAGCGAACCATCTAACCGCACCGCCGACCTCGGCGGCAGCCTCGGCACCGCCGCCATTACCGCCAAGATCATCGCCGCCCTCTAAACTGCGCTCACCATGCACTCGCTTCTGCAACATTATGGGGTCGATTGGCTCGCCATGGTGTTGACGTTTTTCGGCATCTATTTTCTCGGTAGCAAGCAGCGGCGCGGGTTTGTGATCATGATGTGCGGCAACGCGTGTTGGATTGCCCTTGCTTGCAAACTCCAGACTTGGGGCATGGTCGCCGCAAACGTCGTGTTCTTCGCCATGAACGTGCGTGGCTTCGTCAACTGGCGCCCGACATCACCCGCGCCATGAATCGCCTGATAGACCTTACGATGCCGCTGCGCCCAGGCATGCGCGGCGTGGAGACCGAGCCCAAGTTCACCGTCGACAAGAACGGCTGGAACGCCGCCACGTGGCACCTCTACTCGCACGCGGGCACCCACATGGACGCGCAGATCCATTTCGCCGCCGGTCCCGAGACGATCGACCAGCACACGCCCGCGCGCTGCATGGGCCCCGCGTGGATTGTGCGCCGGCCTGACCTCGCGCCAAAGGCCCTGCATACGCTCGCCGACCTTGGCCCGATCGCCGAGCGGTTCCAGCCCGGCGACAGCTTGCTCTTCCACACCGGCTGGAGCGCCCACGTAGACAACCCCACGTTGTATCGCGACAGCCTCCCGCGCATTTCCGAGGAACTCGCGCACTGGTGCGTCGCGAAAAAGGTGAAACTCCTCGGGGTCGAGCCTCCCTCCGTCGCCGACGTGACCAATCTCCCCGAGGTCACGCTCATCCACAAGATCCTGCTGGGCGGCGGCGTCACCATCGTCGAGGGCCTGACCAATCTCGACCGATTGAAATCCGACCGCGTCTTCTTCGCCGCCCTGCCCCTGCGCCTCGCCGGCGGCGACGGTTGCCCCGTGCGCGCCTTCGCCGCCGAGGGCCCGCTGCCCGACTGGGACTTCAACCCCGCCTCATGATCCCCAAACGTTACCTCGTCGTCTGCGCCACCTTCCTGCTCTCGGTCCTGCTCTACGTGGACCGTGTCTGCGTTTCCACCGCCAAGGGGCAGATCACGCACGACCTTGGCCTCACTGACACCCAGTTCGGGTGGGTCATGTCCGCCTTCGCGATCGGCTATGCCTTGTTCCAGACCCCCTCTGGCATGCTCGCCGACAAGCTGGGCGCACGTAATATTCTGGCCGCTATAGTGGCTTCGTGGTCGGTCTTCACCGGCCTCAGTGCCTTGGCGTGGAACTACAGCTCAATGCTTGTGATCCGTTTCCTCTTCGGCGCAGGCGAGGCCGGGGCTTTCCCCGGTATGGCACGCGCGGTGTATTCGTGGATTCCTACCGGCGAACGCGGACTCGTGAAAGGCATCAACTTCTCCGGATCGCGCCTCGGCGCGGCCTTCGCCCTGCCCGTGCTCGGCGTGACAGTGGAGCGGCTCGGCTGGAAGCAGACCTTTGTCATCCTCATGGTTATTGGATGCGGATGGGCCCTTAGTTGGTGGCTCTGGTTCCGCGACGATCCCGCCGATCACAAGGGCATCAGCGCCAAGGAACTGACCTTCATCCGGACCAACCGCCAGGGCGGCGCCAGCCCGGCAGTCGCCAGTCGCCTGCCGCTCGGCCACATGTTCCGCTCTGGCTCGCTTTGGCTGATGATGACCCAGTATCTCTTCGCCAATTTCACGACCTTCTTCTGCCTGACTTGGCTCTACCCGCATATCAAGAGCACCTACGATCTCTCCGCCGGCGGAGCGGGACTCTACGCGATGGTGCCATTGCTCTGTGGCGCGGCCGGCAACATCTTCTCTGGCTGGCTGGTGGACCGGATCTACGCGGGCGGACGACGCCACCTTTCCCGCAAGCTTCCGGCCATCTTCGGATTTCTGCTCACGGCCGTGGGCATGATCATCAGCGTGCAGCAATCCTCCGTCGGTCCGGCTGTGTTCTGGCTTTCCGTCGCGGTGTTCGGGGTGGACATGATCCTCAGCCCATCGTGGTCATTCTGCATCGATATGGGTGGCCAGCATGCCGGGCAGGTCTCCGGCACCATGAACATGGCCGGCAACATCGGCTCCGCCATCATCGGACCGGCCTTCCCGCTGCTTCTCCAGATGACGGGTAGCGCCAACGTCTTCTTCTACCTCATCGCAGCCTTCAGCATGCTCGCCGCCCTCTGCTGGGTGCTGGTAGATCCCGCACGAAAAATCGAGGCGTCTGTAACATCCTGACCTTTCCCCATGAGTTCCGGTATCTCCCGTCCCAAGCTGAAAGGCGTCTGCATCGGCGCCGGCTATTTCAGCCATTTCCAATACGAAGCCTGGTCCCGGATTCCCGAGGTCGAGATCGTCGCCTTCAGCAACCGCGACCCGGCCAAAGCCACTGAGATATCCGCCAAATTTGGTCTGACCAAAGTCTACGCCGACTACCGCGAGATGTTTGACCGCGAGAAGCCCGATTTCGTGGACATCATCACGCCCCCGCCGTCGCACCAAGCCATCTGCGCCGAGGCGGCGAAACGCGGCATCCACATCATCTGCCAGAAGCCGCTCGGTCCCTCGCTCGCCGTGGCCAGGGAAATCGTCGCCGATGCCGCCCGCGCCGGGGTGAAATTCATGGTTCACGAGAATTTTCGCTTTCAACCCTGGCACCGCGAGATCAAGCGCCTGATCGAGGGAGGAGCCATTGGCGACAAGCTCCATTCCCTCTATTTCCGCTCCCGCATGGGCGACGGCTGGGGCGAAAACGCCTACATCCCCCGCCAGCCCTACTTCCGCGACTATGCCCGCCTGCTCGTCTACGAGACCGGCGTCCATTACATCGACACCTTCCGCTACCTCGCCGGCGACATTACCCGCGTTACCGCCTGGTTGCGCCGGCTCAATCCCGTCATCAAAGGCGAGGACCGCGGTCTGCTCATCTTCGAATTCGCGAGCGGCGCCGTCGGCCAGTGGGACGCCAACCGCTTCAACGAACCCGCCTGCCCCGTCTCCGAGGCCCGCTACACTTTTGGCGAATTCCTCGTCGAGGGCAATGGGGGCAGCCTCCGCCTCTACCTCGACGGCCGCATCACCCTCAAGAAACTCGGGGGCGAGGAACAGACGGTGGACTACCGGCACGAACGGCGCGGCTTTGCCGGTGACTGCTGCTTCATCGCCCAGCGCCACTTCACCGACTGCCTCCTCACCGGTTCCCCCTGCGAAACGAGTGGCGAGGAATACCTCAAGACCATGGCCATCCAGGAAGCCATGTATGATTCGGCCGCCCGCCGCAGTCCTGTCGATATCCGTTTCTGATCAATTTGCCCA
>JAUPWC010000254.1 GCA_030916665.1 Verrucomicrobiota bacterium | reverse complement strand
GTGGCGATCCAGCTGGATTGCTTCGTCGTTTCACTCCTCGCAATGACAGGTTGGACGTAACTTCTTTGGGCAAGTCTCAATAAATGGTAGGGCGGGACCGCTGGGACCGCCGTGGATTGCGGATTGCTCCTTGCCGGTGCGCCCAGCGGTCGCGCCCTATCCGCTGGACGGCCAACTCAAAAGCAAATGGGCCGGGTCCACGAGAAGGACCCGGCCCACCCTTTACCCTAGTATGCGTATGTGCTACACAACTAGAATTGTTAGAACGTGGCGTTCACGCCCAGGGAGAGCGCCATGCCGCGGTTCGTGTAGCCACGATAGCTCGCCCATTCCGGCTGGTAGCCCGTCACGGCGTCGGCAATCTGGGAATGGACCTCCGACGTGAAAAGGCGCTCGGCCGTCGCGAACAGCGTGAAGTTTTTGTTCAGGACGTAATTGGCCTGAACTCGGACATCTGGCGGAGTCTCGTTCAGGTTATACATCTGGAGAGTCCGAGTAGTGCCGTCCGGCAGGGTCACGGTCGGCACGGTGTTGTTGTGGCTCTTGCCCGCCTCCGTCCAAGTCGCGCGCGCCTGCACTTGGAAGCGCCGCGTGCTGTAGGAAACGCCGCCGGTCCACTTCGCCCGGACATCACCGGACAGCACCCAGCCCAAACGGCTTTCGCCACCGGTGTTGATCGGCGCGGGACGGCGCGTGTAGGTGACAAACGCGTCGATACCCTTGGCCCAGGGGGCGAAGATGCCGAAGTTCTGCGTCAGCTCGACCTCGAAGCCCTTGCGGATCTGCTGCACGCCGAGCGGCTGGGTCACATCGATGCGGTAGTTCGCATAATCGTCCGAACTGAGCCCCATGCCTTGCAGCAGGGCGTCGTAATCCGAACTGTCGTTGAAGATGTTGGTCGTTTCCCAGACGTTATCGACGACCTTGTAGTAGTAGGAGATCGAGTAGCGACCGGCGCCGTTCTTGGGGTAGTAGGCCAGTTTGAAGTTGTAGGAGTTGTTGATCTCCGGTTCGCCGTTCAGGTTGGCGAGCGTGATGGTGCCATGGCCGCCCAGGGTCACATCATCGGGCACATTGGCCTCGGAGATCTGGAAACTCGAGCCGCCGACCAGCAGCGCGTTGTTCGTGCCCTCGATGTCGGGCAGGCGGTGCTCCTTGCTCCAGGAAACCTGGGCCTTGAGGGTGTCGGTGATCGAATAGTCCGCAATGAACTGCGGCGTCACCGGCTCCCGGCGCGAGACGTCCACATAGCGTGTGTAACGGGTGCGCTTGGCCATGAACATGTTCAAGGTCTGCGTGCCTTGCGTGCCGTTGGGCGACAACTCGAGCGCCGTCGGCAACTCCGCACCGGCGGCCTGGATGCGGGCCCGCAGCGCGGTGTCGGTCAGAATGGCGTTCCTATTGCGGCGGGGATCGCCGCTGGGATAAAGGGTGTTGTCGCTGCCGTCGAAGCGGACGCCGGAGACGTAAACCGAATCGCGATAACGCGTGCCGTCCGGCATTTGCACGAAGGGACCGTTCGGGTCGTTGAAGACGTTGTAGCCTTCGCGCGACTTGTGGCTCTGCCGGGCGCCGGTGATGATCGTGAGGCGGTTGTTGAAGAACTTGGCCGTGGCCATGACATAACCGTCGGTGGTGGTCTCATCCAGGCCCTTGGTGTTGCCGACGCGGGAGATGTAGTTGGCGGCCGGCGAATGGACGTTCAGCGCCGAAGAAATCAGCTGGTCGTTGAACCATTCCGGGTGCTGTTCGTAGATCTCGTAGATCTTGTTGCCGTCCATCCACTGCTGGTCCTTCGCGTAGCCGAGACCGGCAATGCTGGTGTAGGGTGAAGTGATGTCGGCGTTCAGCTGGGTCGGGCCCGTGTAGCGCAGTTCATACGTTGCGCCCGCACCCCAGCGGCGGATGCTTTTCGTTTCCTGCAGGCCGCCGGCCTTCAGGGTCAGGGGGAACGGCAGGAACTCCAGTTCGCGCGCCACATCCAGCTTATACTGCCGCTTGAGGTCGCGGTTGTTCGACTCACTGGAACGGGCCCGGAAGCCATTTACCAGGATCGGATTCCATTTCGTGAGGTCGGAATAATCGAGCGGGTTGCCGCTCGCATCCCAGAGTTTGATCTCGCCCACGACGCCCTCCTTGATGCCGGTCAGATCCATGCGTCCGGACGAGAGTGCGCCGTCCACCGAGGAGAAGTGCCGGTTGGCGCGATCCGGCGCGGAATTAAAGGACTCCGAAGCCGAGAGACTGGCATCGATGGACCACGGACCGTTGCGATATTTGGCATTGATGTAGCCCTGCGTGGTGAAGCCCTTGCGATCGCGGGCATCGACGTTCATGTCGGTGGCCAGAGAGGGATTGAAGGTGGACGTGCGCTGGAACCCCGTCACGTAGCCGTCACCCCAGTCCTTGATGCCGACGGCGTTGCTGTAGCGCCACTGGGTGCGGCGGTTCATGCCGATGTTGTCGAAGATGCTGCCCGTGAAGCCGGCCTTGACCTCGAGACCCGGCAGCGGGAGCCAGTCAACGCGCAGGCTGCCCGATTTCCGGTATTCCAGCCATTGGGCTTCGTTGAGTTCGAAGCGGTCGATCACCGGGTTGTCGATGCGGATGCCGCCGTTGGCGTTCTGGACCGGCCCGCTCACGCCCGTGCCCGTGGTGTTGCGGCCGCTGTAGAACCAGTCGCGCATGTTGCTCGTGCGGGTGATGGAATACTTGTTGTCCGAGGACGCGGAGACGCTGACACCGAGCGTCTTGGAAAGCGGGATGGTCGCGCTGGCCCGGATGCTGGGCAGCGTCTTGAAACGGGGTTCATAGGGTCCGGGCGTCCGGCTGAAAATGTCCGGCTCCAGGGTGTTGCCGTTGAAGGCCACGGAAATGTTGTAGGTCGGCCGGGGGAGTTCGAAGGCCCCGCGCGAGATCAGGTTGATGGTGCCACCCGGGGCGTCCTGCTTCATGTCGGGTGTCGCCACCTTGATGATCTCAAGACGGCTGGCGTTGTTGACGGAGACGGCGTCGAGTTGCACCGCGCGCGACAGCGCGCTGGGCGAGCCGCTGGCCATGGGCACGCCGTCGATCAGGATGGCCGTGCTGTCGGCGCCGAAGCCGCGGACGGCGACGGTGGCCGCGTTGTCGGGGTTGCTGCCCGCGCCCAACGCACCGTCGCTCACGTCCACACCGGGCAGGAAGCGGACGAATTCGCCGATATTGCCGTCCTTGACGTAGCCGAGCGAGTCGAGCGCGACCACCGACTTGATGTTGGTGGCGTAGCGCTCCTCGTTGATGGAGAGTTCCTGGGCGTTGCGGTAGCGCGCCGCCTCCACGACGAACTTGTCGAGCACGACGGTTTTGCCGTCGAGCTTGGCCAGTTTCGAATTGAACGTGAAGTCGCTCGTGGCGGTCGCTCCGGCCGACACCTGCACGGTCTCACGCAGGTCTTCCTGGCCAGTGTAGGTGACCTTGAGGCTCGCCTCGCCCGCCGGCACGTTGCGCAGGCGGAACTCGCCGCGATCGTTGGTGAAGGATTCCAGATTGGTGCCCTCGACGATGACGCGGGCGTTGTTCAGGTAGGTGCCGCTCTCCGCGTTGAAGACGCGGCCTTCGATCACGCCGGTTTCGGCGGCAGCGGGAGCGGCGATGGCCGCGGGCAAGGGATCGGCCGCGCGCAGGGCGGGATGCAGGGTGGCGCCGGCGCAGGCGAGGGTCGCGACCAGTCGGAAGCTCCGCGCGAGGCGGAACGAAGCCTGAGGGGGTTGGGGCTGTCGTGTGTGCATGGTTGGGTTTTGTTTGGTGTGGGGGCCTAACGAAAGTCTCAGCAGCCGCCTCCACCGGACCCGCGGGAACCGCCGGCCTTCCTTCGGGGAAAGCGGCGGACGCCGGCGGCCATGCCGGCAGAAAACGGGGTGAGGTGTGCAGCCATCAGGGGAACGCAGAGCGCGAAACCGGGGGAGGATTCACGCGGGGTTAAAGGGTTCGTGAGTCTAGCAAGTTATCCGCACCGCGTCATGCCACGTGAATACGGGATAGAGCAGGCACGCCGCGGGCCGCAGTCTGCCGCATCCTAAGATTTTCCCTGAAAATAAGGTCCGGCGCGCACGCGATTGCGCGGCGTTTTCTGTGCCAACGGTTTGCCGCGGGATGCAGCGGCGGAGTTCGCCCGCAAACCGGGCGCCGCGGGTTTGAAAACCGTCATTCCCCGTCAGGAAACCGTATCTCGTCCCCCATGCGCCCCAAGGTGGAGCGACTTGGCCTCAAGGCGCTGAATCGGGGCGGCTTCGCCGCAACGCGCTGGGGTCAGCACGTTCCACCACCGGCGAACCGCCACCCTCACCGCCCCAACCGCACGCGCACGGGATTGAGCAGCTTCACGGGACCCAGCAGGCCCGACGCAAGTAGCGGCTCGTCCTTGTCGTAGAAATTCCACGTCGTGAAACCCACGCGGCCGCCGGCCGGCTTGGGCTGGCCGCTGCGATACCAGTCGGGCAGCTTCGTGATGCCGTGCGGATCGTTGCCATGCTCGTCGCGGAGACCGTAGTCGTTTTCCACCGGCAGCAGCTCGTCGCCGATCAGGCGGTTGGGCCAGAGCGTCGTCACGCGCACCTCGAGGTCGTTGGCGCCGGCGCGCACGGCCTCGCTCACGTCGAGCCGATACGGCTCCTTCCAGACTTCGCCCGCGAGTTGGCCGTTGAGCCACACCTCGGCCAGCACCTCGACGCGGCCGAGGTCGAGCACGACGCGGCGATCAGCCGCGAGAAACTCCGCCGGCACATCGAGCGAACGACGATAGGCCGCCGTGCCGGCGAAATGCTTCACGCCGTTGTCCTCGTGCAGATGCAGCGATTTCACCTCGGGCAACGTGATCTCCGCCGGCGCGCCGCGACCGGGCTGAAACGCCACGCGCCACGGGCCGTCCACGACGACAGGGACAGGCACCGCCACTTTGACCGGCTGTTTTTTATCGAGCGCATAATCGCCGCTCTGCCACACCAGCGCGGTGACGTCGCCCTCCTCTCTGGTCAGCCCGGTCACCACCGGGATTTCCGACGCCGGCAGCCCGGCGGCAAAGAGAGCCTTGATCTCGTCTGCCTCCAAATCCTTGAGCAGCTGCGGGGGAACCAGGTTGCCCTCGAAGAAATACACCTGACCGCGCGAAGGCGGCGGCGGCTCGCCCGCTGATCGCGTGAGCGATTCGATCGCCGGGAAATGCAACACGTAGTCCACCGGCGGGCGGCGCGAGTTCGTGCCGCTCAACACCGTCTTGCCCGAGACGAGGCCCTCTTTGATTTTCTCGCCGTTCACAAACAGCGCCGGCCGGCCGTCGCGATATACGACCGCCACATGCGTCCAGCCGGACACTCTCATCGGCGCCACGAGCACGGCGGGGCAACTGTCATGCGAACGCTCGACCACGAAGATGCCATTGCGACCCACGGCCAGACCGGCTCGGGCAAAATCCGATCCGCGCTCACCGGGTCCTGCGGGGATGGCGTAGAATTTGCCGGTCTCGTCGATGCGGCCCGTCGTGGATTCCTTGGGCATCACGCGGAGATCGGTGTCCGGCTTGACCCAGATCGACATGGTGAAACTCATCGCGGGCTCTCTCAGTCCGTCCAAGGTCGGCGCGGGCGTGGCGATCATCTGACCGTCTCGCTCCAAACTTCGGATTGCCGGACCCGCCGGGCGTCGGAACAGCACGAACACC
>JAUPWC010000253.1 GCA_030916665.1 Verrucomicrobiota bacterium | reverse complement strand
TGCTGACCGAGAGCGTGCTGCTCGCCCTGACCGGCGGCGTGCTTGGCGTCCTCGTCACCGTCTGGGGCAACGAGTGGATCTCCAAGCGCATGAGCGAGAACCTGCCCATCAACTTCGATCTCTCCATCGACTGGCGGGTGCTCGCCTTCGCCGTGGGCCTTTCCCTGCTCACCGGCCTCGTTTTCGGCCTGGCCCCGGCCCTGCTCTCTTCGCGCGTCAACGTCGGCGAGGCGCTCAAATCCGGCGGCCGCTCCGCCACCGGCGACCGCTCGCAGCACTTCATGCGCAATGCGCTCATCGTGCTCCAGTTCGCCGCCGCCCTCATCCTGCTCAGCTCAACCGGCTACTTCCTCCGCGGCATGAAACAGCTGCTGACCCGCGACCCTGGCTGGACGCCCGCGGGCATCACCCACGGTGTCATCAGCCCGCCTGCGGCCCGCTACGCCACCCCCGCGCAGACCCTCGGCCTTTACGCCAACCTGGAGGAACGGCTGCGCGCGCTGCCCGGCGTCGAGAACGTCGCCATCGGCTGGATGGCTCCGATCTACCTCTTCGCCACCTCGCGCACTTTCGTCGTCGAGGGACGCGAACCACCTCCCCCCGGCAAGGAACCGGTCGCGCTCGTCAACGCCGTCAGCCCGTCCTATCTCGACACGCTCCGCATCCCGCAGCTCGCCGGCCGCCCGTTCGCCGCCTCCGACCACAACGAGGCGCCCCGCGTGGTGATGATCAACGAGTCCATGGCCAAGGCGCTTTTCCCCGGCGAAGAAGCCGTCGGACGCCGCCTCGCCACCGGCGACGGCGCCACCCGCACCACCGCGGAGATCGTCGGCGTCTTCCGCGACGTCGGCATGGCCGGCAATCCCTCGCCCACGGCCACACCTTACCAGGTCTTCGTTCCGCTCGCGCAGGAGCCGTGGAACTACGTGGCGGTGATGATCCGCTCGTCGCAGCCCATGACCGAGCCGCTGCGTCAGGCCGTGCAGGCGCTCGACCCCAACATCCCCGTGCAGATGCTCAACACGGCCGAGGAACTTGCCAAGACCGGCATCCGCGGCATGGAGCTCATCACGAAGATCTTCTTCGCCTTCAGCCTGCTTGGCCTCTTCCTCGCTGCGCTCGGGCTCTACGGCGTGATCATGCGCCTCGTCATGCAGCGCACCGCCGAGATCGGCGTGCGCATGGCGCTGGGCGCGCAGTGGCGCGACATCCTCGGCCTCATCATGGGCATGGGCTTCAAGCTAGCGCTCCTCGGCGCCGGCATCGGGTTTCTCGGCTCGGCCCTCATGGGCGTCGTCCTGAGCGCCCTGTTCAGCGGCGAAGGCAGCATCGACTTCGTGGTCCTGCCTTTGACGACGCTTCTGCTTGTCGTCGTCGCCCTCGTCGCCTGCTACCTGCCCGCCCGCCGCGCCACCAAGATCGACCCGATGACGGCCCTCCGGGCGGAATAAATCGTTCTCTTGATCGTAATCCTAATCGTTCTCTCTTCCGAAAATTCAGAGCCCACAACCTGAGATTACGAGAAGGATTAAGAGAACGAGAACGATCCAGCTCCACTTCTCCCCCGATGAGCTCCCTCCGCTTTGCCGTCCGCCAGCTCGTGAAGTCCCCCGCCTTCACGATCACGGCCGTGGCATCGTTTGCGCTCGGCATCGGGCTGGTGGCAACGCAGTTCAGCCTCATCGACGCCGTGCTCCTGCGCAACATGCCGCTGCCGGACGTGGGAAAACTCTACCACATCGGGTGGCAGCTGCCGAAGACCAGCGAGCCTGAGCGCTGGGACGTGCTGCCGCACCGCGACTACCTCCTGCTGCGCGAGCGACAGACCCGCTTTGAATCGCTCGCGGCCACCCAGTGGCTCGGGCTGAACCTCAGCGGCACCGGGCGCGTGCCCTCGCGTCACACCGGTTCCCTCACCACGGCCAACCTGCTCAAGACCGTGCGGATGCAGCCGATGCTCGGCCGCTGGTTCACGGAGGAGGAGGACCGGCCCGGACAACCGCTGTTCATCGTCCTGTCGCACACCCTCTGGCAGGAGCAGTTCGGCGGCTCCCCGGGCGTGCTGGGAAGTCAGGTCAACATCAACGGCGAGCCCGGCACCATCGTCGGCATCATGCCGCCCAAGTTCGCCTTCCCCGGCTCGGCCGAGCTGTGGATCAACCTGCGGGCCAACCCCGCCGATCCGCGCGAGCGTCTCGTGGACCGCGTCGAGGTCTTCGGCCGCCTCAAGCCGGATGCCACGCCCGAGCTGGCCAAGGCCGAACTCGACGGACTGGCCGCGAGCTTCGCGAAGCTCTGGCCCGAGACCAATGCCGGCTACGACCGCGCCAATCTGCAGACGGTGGTCCAGGCCTATTCGGGCGGCGGCGCGCGGCCCATGCTGTTCCTGATGCTGGCGATGACGCTCTCCATTCTCGCACTGGCCTGCGTGAACGTCGCCACGATGCTGCTCGGCCGCGCGGCTCTGCGCACGCGCGAACTGGCGGTGCGCGCTGCGGTGGGCGCGACCCGCACGCATCTGATCTTCCAACTGCTGTTGGAATCCCTGCTGCTCGCCGCCCTGGGCTGCCTCGGCGGCCTGCTGGTTGCCCAGACCGGCGTGGACTTTCTGCAGGACTACCTCGTGACCCAGCGGACCGTGCCCGAGTGGATGGAATTCCGCCTCGATGAGCGCGTGCTGGCCGTCGCCGTCGTTTCGACCCTTCTGGCCGGCGTTCTCGCCGGCATGGTGCCCGCCTGGCAAGGCTCCCATGTGGACGTCAACACGGCCCTCAAGGACGAGGGCCGCGCCTCCTCCGGTGCGGGGGCGGGCCGGCTGACCCGTTGGCTGGTTTCGGCCCAGATCGCTTTTGCCACGATGCTGCTCGTGGCAGCGGGCGTGATGAGCCTGACCGTTTACGAAGCCCGCCTGGTCAATCTCCGCTACGATCCCGACAAGCTGCTCACCGGCCGGATCGAACTGCAGGAGGGCACGCAGCCAACACCGGAAGCCCGGGCCCGTTTCTACCGCCGCCTGCTGGAACGCCTTCAGGCCGAGCCTGGCGTGGAGTCGGTCGCGGTCAGCAGCCGCAATTTCATCGGCCCGGGGGTGCCAACTCAGATTGAGACCGAGGGCAGCACCTTTGCCAACGTCAACGAACGGCCGGTCGCCTGGCTCGAGGTCGTCTCCGGCGATTTTTTCCGCCTGATCTCCGTCTCGCCGATCTCCGGACGCCTCTTCGACAATCGTGAACAGAAGATCACTGAGGAACGCTCCGTGATCATCAACGAATCCTTCGCCCGCCGGTTTTTCACCGAAAAGGATCCGCTCGGGCGGCGTTTCCGCACCAACCAGACGCAGGAACAGTGGGTCACCGTCATCGGCGTCGTGCCCGACCTGCAGATGCAGGGCACCTTCGACGAGCCGGGCCGCAACGAAGCGGGTTTCTACCTCGCCCAGGACCAGATGGGCTGGGGTTGGCTGGATCTCTTCATCCGCACGAAGGCCGACGCGCTGCAGTTGGTGGACCCCATGCGCCGGGCCATCGCCGAGATCGACCCCAACCAGCCGATCCACTCCGTCGGAACCTTGGCCAGCCAGACGGCCCAGGCCCTGCGCGGTTTCACCATCCTCGGCATCCTCGCGGCGGTCTTCGCCATCATCTCGCTTTTCCTTGGCGCCATCGGAGTTTACGGCGTCACCTCGCAGGCCGTGAACCGCCGCACGCGGGAATTCGGCATCCGCATGGCGCTGGGTTCCACCGTCACCCAGCTTCTGCGCCTCGTGCTCGGTCAGGGCGCGCGGCAGATCGGCCTGGGCCTGGCGCTGGGACTCGGCGGCGGCTACCTCCTCACGCGTCCGTTGGAACAGGTCTTCGGCAGCACCATGACCAACAACCCGCTCATCTACCTGGGCGTCGCGCTGACGATCTGCGCTGTCAGCCTGCTGGCCCTGTGGCTCCCCGCCCGTCGCGCCAGCCGGGTCGATCCCAACGAAGCGCTGCGGGCGGAATAAGCGTTCTCCTTCCGAAACGGCGAACACCTAAGCCGGAACGATGCAGTTGAAAGAGTGCCGCCGTTTGGGAAGTGATTGGGATTGATGAAAAAGAACCAATCGGAGGGCGACGGCCCGCTTCACCAAACGGTGGCAGCGGGATTTGAGT
>JAUPWC010000252.1 GCA_030916665.1 Verrucomicrobiota bacterium | reverse complement strand
TCGCGCTGCGCCCGCGCCCGCCTGCGCCCGAGTCCATCACCGTCAACCTGCCGACCGACCCGACGGTGCACCGGCCCGACCCCGCGCTCACCGCCGGGAAGGCGCCCGCCGAGGCCGCCCGCACGCTCGGCAATTTCTACTACGACCACCGGAACTGGCCGCAGGCGATCGAACATTACCAGTCTGCCATCCGCCAGGGCAGCGACGACGCCGACATCCGCACCGATCTGGGCAACGCCTACCGCTTCGCCAACCGCCCCGACGACGCCCTGCTCCAATACCAGCTCGCGCAGAAGATGAGCCCCGGCCACGAGTTCAGCCTGTTCAACCAGGGCGGCCTTTTCCTCGAAGCCTACCAGCAGCCGGCCAAGGCGCTGGAAATCTGGCAGACCTACCTTCAGCGCTTCCCGAACGGACGCAGCGCGGCCGCCGCCCGCCAGCTGATTGCCCAGGCCCAGGGCGGCCTGCCCGTCGTGCCGGCCTTGCCCGCAAACGCTGCGGGCGACGCGTCGTCTCCGGCTGCCCCCGCCTCTTCCGCCGCCGAGGATCTCATCCTGCGCCAGATCGAGGCCGCCCGCGCCAAGGCCGCCAAACCCTGACATGTCGCCCAGCTTCACCTTCGGTCTGCTTGCCGCCGGGGCCACGAGCCTCTGGCTGCTCCTCGCCTACGCGCTCGGCCTGCACACGCAGCACATCGCCCTCGGCCACTACTTCAACTACGGCGCCGAAGTCATCCTGATCGTGGCGCTGTGGCGCACCCTGCACCGTCAGCTCCACGCGCAGAACCGCTACTGGCTGCCGGTGTGGGTCGGCCTGCTCCAGGGCATGTTCACCGCCCTCGTGGCCGCGATGGGGGTCGCGCTTTTCCTGTCGTTCTATCTGAACTTCATCAACCCCGACTCCCCCGACCTGCACCTAGAATGGCGCGTCGCCTCGATGCGCGGCGCGGATGTGCCCGAGGAGGAGGTGCGCGCGATGGCCCGCGCCTACCGCTGGAGCACGGGGCGGATCGGCCTGCCCGTCAGCGTGGCGGGCCTCTACCTGTTTTTTGCGTTCATCGCCTCACCGCTGCTCACGCTCTGGCTGAACTGGCGTCGCAAAGAGCCCGGCCACGTCGGCTGAACCGGCCGGCACCTGCGCGTGCGTGGGCAGCTGCGTCTTGAACCACGTCCGCTGTTTCTTCACCAGCGCGCGGGTGTTCTTCCCGATCAACGGCGCCAGCTCCGCCTCGGTCAGCCGGCCCTCGATGAAATCGACCGTCTCCCGGTATCCGATCGCACCCGCCACACTGGGATTTTGTTTCAATCCGCGCGCCAGCAGGCCGCGCACTTCGTCCACCAGGCCGGCCTGCAACATCAAGGTCACGCGCGCCTCGATCCGCGCGTCGAGCTCCGCCGGCTCGCGTACGAGCTCGCACAACCGGACCTCGCAATCCGCAAACGGCGACGGCTGCGCCGCAAAGTCTGCCAGCAGGTCCGCCAGCGTGCGCCCCGAAACCAGACACCGCTCCAAGGCCCGCGTGACCCGGCGCGGATTCGCCACGTCCATCGCGCCCAAGCCGGCCGGATTGAGCTTCCGCAGCTCGGCCACCAAGGCGTCCAACCCGTCCCGCTCCAGCCGCGCCTGCACGTTTGCCCTGATTTCCGCCGGCACCGCCACGTCATCGGCCACAGGCGCGAAAAACGCCTTCAGGTAAAACCCGCTGCCACCGGTGACCAGCACCGCCTTCCCCCGGCCCAGGATGTCCTCCACCGCCGCCCGGGCTTTTGTAATATAATACGTTACATCCATCCGCTCGGTCGGCTCGCAGATGTCGATGAGGTGGTGCGGCACGCGGGCCAGTTCGGCCTTGGTCGGCTTGGCCGTGCCGATGTCGGCGCCGTGGTAGAACAGCAGCGAGTCGCACGACACGATCTCCGCCCGGCGCGTCTCCGCCCAACGAAGCGCCAGCTCAGTCTTGCCGACGGCGGTGCAGCCGGTGAGGACATGGAGCGTGCGGGGCATGGACCGATGGAAGCAGTCCATCTCGCATCCGCAAAGCCCGATTTAAAACTGTGGGAGCGAGCTTGCTCGCGACTGAACACCCGGAGTCGCGAGCAAGCTCGCTCCCACAGGGATCCCTACCCCACCCTGTCTCGGAATCGTCACAACAAAAACCGTGCCTTCCGGGCCATCCGCGGCTTGGCTTGGGAGGTCATCGCTTGAAAGCCCGGTTCATCTTCAACCCTCACTCCGGCAGCAACCGCCGCAATCCGCATCTGCGCGACCGGGCGAAGGAATTCATCGCCGAGCACGGCTGGGACGCCGCCGTTGTCGCCACCGAGCGTCCGCGCCATGCCACCGAGCTCGCCCGCCGCGCCGTGGACGAGGGTTGCACGCTGGTCGTGGCGATCGGCGGCGACGGCACGATGAACGAGGTCGCCAGCGCGCTCGTGGATACGCCGACCTGCTTCGGGCTGATCCCCTGCGGCTCGGGCAACGGCCTCGGCCGCCACCTCGGCATCCGCCGGCCGGGCCGCGGCGCCTTCCGCACGCTGCTGGAAGGCCGGCCGCTCGCCATCGACACGGGCATGGTCAACCATGACCCGTTCTTCTGTGTGGCCGGCACGGGCTTCGAGGCGCTCATCGCCAGCCGCTTCGCTACGCTCACCTCGCGCGGCTTCAGCGGCTACCTGCGCACCAGCGCCGCCGCGTGGCGCGCCTACCCGCCCGAGCGCTACTTGCTCCACCACCCGGCCGGTCGCGACCGCGTCGAGGCCTTCACGCTGGCGATCTCCAACTCCTCGCAATACGGCAACAACGCCTTCATCGCCCCCGGCGCCTCGGTCGAGGACGGCCTGCTGAACCTCACCGCCGTGCCGCACGTCGGCCTGCACAACGCCGTGCCGTTGCTCTGGCGCCTGTTCAGCGGCTCGCTCTACCGCACGGCCTCGGTGCAACGCTGGCAGGGCGGGCAGTTCGTCATCGAGCGCGAGCGCCCGGGCTGGATTCACACCGACGGCGAGCCGCGCGCCGAGGTCTCGCGCCTGGAGATCACCGTGCGCCCCCGCAGCTTGCGGATCATGGTGCCGGTGGAAGGCACCGACGCGCCAAGGTAGAGCGATCACAACCCGGATTCTCGGCGCGATTGTAGGGGCGTGGCTTGTCCTCGCCCGCGGGCGCGCCCCTACAAAATCAAACCAGCCCGAGAACGAGCACCCCGTAATTACGCCTTGAGCGCGGCCATGCCGGCAGACGTGACGACCCGGTTGCGACCGCTGCGCTTGGCGGTGTAGAGCGCCTTGTCGGCGATCTCGAACAGGGCCTGCGTCGTGTCGGCATCCTCGGGCATCATCGCGATGCCGGCGGAAAGCGTGACGTTCACCGTGCCGCCGTTGTCCGGGAGCGTGCAGGGCGCGGCGGCCAGCAGCGCGATAAGGCGCTCCATGATCTGCCGGGCGTCGTCGAGATTCGTCTCGACCATGATGATGGCAAATTCCTCGCCGCCCACGCGCGCGAGGTGGTCCACCGTGCGCAACTGGCCGGTCAGGAGATTGGCCACATGCTTCAGCACGACGTCGCCGGCGGCATGGCCGTAGGTGTCGTTGATGCGTTTGAAGTGATCGATGTCGGACACGACGAGCGCAAAGGGCCGCTGAAAACGCGCGCAACGCTGCCATTCCTCGGTCAGCAGGCGCTCGAACTCGCGGCGGTTCTTCAGGCCGGTCAGGCCATCGTGAATGGAAAGCAGGCGCAGCTGCTCCAGCGTGTCGCCCATCTTGCGGGCGTAGCGAACCGAACGCGCGAGCATGCGTGGGGTGAACTCGGCCTTGACCAGAAAGTCCATCGCGCCCGCCTGCAGCGCCTGCTCATCGAGCGCGGGGTCGGTCTCGGCGGTAAGGAAGATTGTCGGCGTAGTGTTGCCTTCGGCGCGCGCCGCCTTGAGGAGCGCCAGGCCGTCCTTGCCGTCGTCGAGCCGGTAGTCGAGCAGGCACACGGCGTAGCCGCCCTCCGTGAGTTTCTTCAGGCCCCGGTCGTAGGTGTCGGCCCAGTCGAGCTCCCACGGGCCGTCCCCGAACCGCGGCACCATCCGCGAGAGCATCTCCTGGGCGGTGGGGTTGTCGTCGATGAGGAGGATTCGTTTCACGCTCGGGGGTGCCGCAATGAAGCAGAATCAGCGCGTGCCGGCAACAAGGTCCGTCGCAACGGCCTGGAGTTTCGGCGCGATGGCCTCGCGGTCGGCGAGGCCGGCCTTGATGACGTTCACCAAGGCGCTGCCCACGACGACGCCGTCAGCGTGCCGGGCCACCTGGCGCACCTGGTCGCGGGTCGAGATGCCGAAGCCCACGACGACGGGCAGCGCAGTGTGCTTTTTGATGGCCGCGACCGCCTCGGGGATGTTGGAGGCGACCTGGTCGCGCACGCCCGTGACGCCCTCGCGGGACACGTAGTAGATGAACCCGCTGGCCGCGGCGCCGATGATCGGCAGGCGCGAGGCGGGCGTGGTCGGGGCGACGATGAAAACGGTCTTGAGGTCGTGCTTGCCGCAGGCGGCCTGCACGTCGGCGGCCTCCTCGGGCGGCAAATCGAGCGTGAGCATGCCATCCACGCCGGCTTCCTTGGCGGCGCGCACGTAGGCCTCGACGCCGTTGGAGAACACGAGGTTGTAGTAGGTGTAGAAGACGATCGGCACCTGGCTGGTCTCGCGGATCTTGCGCACCAGTTCGAAGACGCGGGCGGCGGTCATGCCGCCGTCGAGGGCGCGCTGCGCGGCCAGCTGGTTGGTGAGGCCGTCGGCCAGTGGATCGGAAAACGGCACGCCGATCTCCAGCACATCGGCCCCGGCCGCGATCACGGCCCGGCAGGCCGCGAGCGAGGTGTCGAAATCGGGGTCGCCGGCGCACAGGTAGGCCACGAAGGCGGAGCGTTTTTCCTGACGGGCACGGGCGAAACTGGCGGCGATGCGGTCCATGAAAAGGTCCAGCGTCGGCAGCCGGTCGGCGGGGGTCGAGCGCAAATTGCCGCCCGCCTCGGCTCAACCGGCGGCAAACTCCACCAGCACGGGCTGATGGTCGGAGAGCAGGCTGCGCACGATCTTGGCGCGCGGCTCACGGCACTGCTGCGGCAGGAAAACGTAGTCGAGCGCCCGCGCCGGCCACGCCGAGGGGAAGGTGTGGCCGGTCTTCGGCAGGAGCGTGTAGTTGTTGGTCTGCTCCAGCCAGCCGAGCAGCGTCGCGGTGGCGTCGGGCAGGTGCGAGGGCGTGTTGAAGTCGCCACAGAAGAGCGGCGGCATGCACCAGTGCGCGGCCCGGTGCTGGCCCAGCTCGCCGACATGACGGATGAGGTGGGCGGCCTGCTGCAGGCGCTTCGGACGGGAGTTGTGGTTAAGATGGATGTTTACCAGCGGCACGCGCCCGTGCGGGGTGTCGATCTCGGCAAAAAGGAATCCCTTCTCCCCCACCGTGCTCCGGCCAAAGGGCACGGTCTCGTGGTGATGGATGGGAAAACGCGTGAGCAGGGCGTTGCCGTAGTTGAGGTGGTAGCGGCCGGCACGGCGGTTGGTCACGCCGTGAACGGCGTGCGCCAGCCCGGTGTGGAGCTGCAGGTAGGCCAGATGGTCGAAGCTGCCCGCCCAGCGCGAGTTTTCGTCCACCTCCTGCAGGGCCACGATATCGACCCGCAGGCGCTCGATGAGCCGGGCGATCCTGCGGAGGTTGTTTTGCAGCGCCGAGACGCCCCGCAGGCTCTGGTGGATCGGCGTGGGCCCGCGGGCATGGGCGATGTTGAAGGTCAGCAAACGCATCCGGGCCATAATGTTCACAGGGAATCCGCCCCATCCTGCGTCGCAACGGGAAATCTGCCGGAGAAGGTGTTGACAGACGCCGGGCCGCTATGGAACCTCCCCGCTCGCAATTTTACGGCGGCCATAGCTCAGTTGGTTAGAGCACTTGATTGTGATTCAAGGGGTCGCGGGTTCGAGTCCCGTTGGCCGCCCCATTTTTGAAGCAGCAAGAAACGAAACTGCCGGTGGCGATCATGCCGACGGCACTTCGTTTTACAAATATGGCGGTGTAACATTTGTGAAAATTCGCCTCGCCAGTCTTCGGCGCAACCGTTTCGGTTCGGGACCATGATTTCGTTCAAGAAGCTCCTGGGCAAAGAAGAGAAGTTCTACGATCTGCTGGAGGCCAGCGCCGACGAGGCCAAGGCCAGCACCGCGCTCCTCGCCAGGATCCTGGGCCAGGACAGCCAGGTCTCCGCCTCGAGCATCCACGAGATTATCCAGTCGCGTCGCAAGGACAAGCGAATCACCCAGCAGATCACCGAGGAACTCTGCAAGACCTTCGTCACGCCGCTTGAGCGTGAGGACATCGAGGCCCTCTCCCTCGCCCTCTACAAGATTCCCAAAACCGTCGAGAAGATCGTCGAGCGCCTGACCATCTGCCCGGCCCGCGTGCCGCGCGACAGCCTGCAAAAGCAGGTCATCCTGCTGGAGCAGGCCATTGACTGCGTCGTCGCCATGGTGCGCCAGCTCCGCAAGGGCACACAGATCGAGCGCATCCAGGACCAGCATTCCAAGCTCCAGTTCGCCGAGGGCGAAGCCGACAAGGTGATGCTCGCCCTCGTGAAGGACCTCTACAACGGCCCGCACGACGCCAAGGATGTCGTCATCCTCATGGAACTCTACGATCTCGTCGAAGCCGCCATCGACCGCGCGCGCGACGCCGGTCAGGTGGTGTTCTTGATCATGCTGAAATACTCCTGAGCCCGACTGCCCGCACCCGCGGCCGAGCCCCATGACCATTTTCCTGATCGTCCTCCTGACGGCGCTGATTTTCGAGTATATCAACGGCTTTCACGACGCCGCCAACGCCATCGCCACCGTTGTCTCGACCAAGGTCCTGACCCCGCGCCAGGCGATCTGGCTGGCCGCCTTTTTCAACCTCGTCGGCGCGCTCGCGGGCACTGCCGTCGCCACCACCATCGGCAAGGGTCTCGTGGACACCAATGTCGTCACGATGGCCACGATCTTCTCGGCCCTGGTCGGCGCGATCATCTGGAACCTCATCACTTGGTGGCTCGGCCTGCCCTCCAGTTCCAGCCACGCGCTCATCGGCGGCCTCTGCGGCGCGGCCCTCGCCTCCGCCGACGGCGACTGGAACGTGCTGACTTGGGCCGCCGTGGACGCCAAGGGCAAGGCCATCGGCCTCTGGCCCAAGGTGGTCGGCCCGATGTTCACGTCGCCGATCATCGGCTTCTTCGGCGGGGCTTTCCTGATGTTCCTCCTGCTGATCTTCATCAAGAAACTCACCCCGCGCATCGTGAACGGCGTGTTCGGCAAGCTGCAGCTCGTGAGCGCGGCCTGGATGGGCTTCAGCCATGGCACCAACGACGCCCAGAAGACCATGGGCATCATCGCGCTCGCCCTCTTCACCGGCACGACCAGCGGCGCCTTCAACGACCTGCCGGCCTGGGCCCATTTCCTCCACACCCCGGAGGTCACCGTGGACCGCTGGGTTTTGGTCACCTGCGCCCTCGTCATGGCCGCCGGCACCG